>JAGZRY010000249.1 GCA_018381425.1 Haemophilus parainfluenzae | reverse complement strand
TTCAGTTTTAGAAAGGAGAACCTATGTTAGCCATTATTTCCCCGGCAAAAACCTTAGATTTTGAAAGTGCGGTCAGAAATCTTCCTGTTTCTCAACCGCACTTGACGGATTATAGTGAGCAACTGATTGAAATCTGTCGTCAATTATCTCCCCAAGATCTTTCTTCCTTAATGTCGATCAGCGACAAGCTTGCAGGATTAAATGCCGCTCGCTTTGCAGAATGGACAAAATCTCACAACGAAAAAAATTCACGCGCAGCCATTTGTGCATTCAAAGGTGATGTTTACACTGGTTTGGATGCGGATAGCTTAACTGATGAAGATGTGCAATTCGCTCAACGCCATTTACGTATGCTTTCCGGCCTATATGGCTTACTTAAACCTCTTGATTTAATGCAACCTTACCGTTTGGAAATGGGCACAAAGCTAGCGAATCCAAAAGGAAAAGATCTTTATGCTTTTTGGGGTAACATTATCACTCAATCCGTGCAACAGGCACTTGATGAGCAAGGCGATCGTGTGTTGATCAATTTAGCTTCCGATGAATACTATAAATCAGTAAAAGAAAACCAATTAGATGCACAGATTGTGAAGCCTGTTTTCTTAGATAATAAGAATGGTAAATACAAAGTGGTCAGCTTTTATGCGAAAAAAGCCCGTGGTTTAATGTGTCGTTTTATCATTCAAAATCGTTTGGAACGTGTTGAACAACTGAAAGAGTTTGACCTTGGTGGTTATTGGTTTGATGCGACATCCTCAACTGAAAAAGAATTTGTATTTAAGCGAGATATCAATGAATAAATTCCTGGTTATATTGACCGCACTTTTACTATCAGGTTGTGCGGCAAAAGTGAGTCAGCTTCAAACACCTGAAAAAATTGAGTACAACGGCAAAACCTATAAACTTACTGCAAGCCAAGATTTAGATACGATTGCGCGTTACGTTTATATTGCTGCCCCGGATACCTTGGAAAATTGGCAGTCTCAAATTGAAGTGTTGCTTGATCGTGATGTAACTCGTTCTATCGAGCAGCGTGTGGCGTTGCGTGAAAAAGTATATCGTAATTTGGGTGTGCAAGATTTCAAAATTCGTGTCAATTCAATGAATCCGAAAAAGCTCGCGACAGAATTAAACGGCTATGTCATTTATGCTCCGACAGAACAAAATCCGTCTTGGCAGGTGGATATTGCGAAAGGGAAAAATATTTCCCATTGTGGTTTTGTGCAATATCAATATTCCCAAAAAGTGGAAATGAAAAAGTTTCAGCGCTTAAGCAAAGTAAAAATTGTGAAAAATTTACAAAAGTATTTAGTTGCAAAAGAAAGCAAAACATTACAAAAAGCCGATCTTTCTTGGAAATGTGAAAGTTATTTCAATCACTAAAATGTATAACTAGATCAAATCTTTAGTAAATTTTTCAAATTTTGCTAGAGCAGGAATTATGGATGGTGTAATCTTAGCACCAATTGTTCTTAAGAATTCAAAGTAGGTAAATATGATTAAAAAAATTGCTGTATTAACCAGTGGTGGTGATGCACCAGGTATGAATGCTGCTATTCGTGGTGTTGTTCGCGCAGCCCTTGCAGAAGGGCTTGAAGTATTCGGCATTTATGATGGTTATCAAGGTTTATATAACAATAAAATCAAACAGTTAAACCGTTATAGTGTCTCAGATGTGATTAATCGTGGTGGTACATTTTTAGGCTCTGCCCGTTTCCCTGAATTTAAAGATCCAGCAGTACGTGAAAAATGTGCAGAAATTTTACGTTCACATGGTATTGATGCTTTAGTTGTTATCGGGGGGGACGGTTCTTATATGGGGGCAAAATTGCTTACTGAAGAACACGGTTTCCCTTGTGTAGGTATTCCAGGCACAATTGATAATGATGTGGCTGGTACAGATTACACAATTGGTTATGAAACTGCACTACAAACAGCAGTGGATGCGATTGACCGTTTACGTGATACCTCAAGTTCTCACCAACGTATTTCTATTGTGGAAATCATGGGGCGTCACTGTAGTGACTTAACCATTTCGGCAGGTATTGCCGGTGGTTGTGAATATATCGTGGCATCTGAAGTGGAATTTAATCGTGAAGAGTTAATTCGTCAAATTGAACGCAGTATTATTCGCGGAAAACGTCATGCTATTATTGCGATTACTGAATTAATCACAGATGTACATTCTCTTGCGCGTGAGATTGAAGCGCGCGTAGGCCATGAAACCCGTGCAACCGTATTAGGCCATATTCAACGTGGTGGTTCACCTTGTGCCTTCGACCGTATTTTAGCTTCACGTATGGGCGTATATGCGGTAGATATATTGCTACAAGGCAAAGGTGGCTACTGTGTGGGTATTCAAAATGAAAAATTAGTTCACCACGATATTATTGATGCAATCAACAATATGCGCCGTGAATTTAAAGCAGATTGGTTAGAAATGGCTAAACGCTTAGAATAATCTTTTAAAGGTTATTTAAAACAAAAGAAATCGGGCTAAAGCAGTTATTGTTTTAGCCCGATTTTTATATGCCTAGATTAAGCTTTTAGGTTATTTCTCTTACGTTGCAAAATTAAAAAACGACAATCATACGGATTATCTGCATCTGCTTGACGATATTCTTCAAACTCGATGTTCCATTCAGCCCAATTAATTTCAGGGAAGAATGTATCACCGTCAATGTCTGCTTGAATTTGAGTGAGGTACAATTTATCTGCTTTAGGTAAATATTGTTTAAATAACTCGCCGCCGCCAATCAACATAATTTCATCAAATTCTTTGACAAAATCGACCGCACCTTCAAAATTCTCTTTCCAGATGACACCTTCATGTTCGTAAGGCGTGCGTGAAAGGACAATATTAGTCCGTTTCGGTAGTGGGCGACCAATGCTTTCAAAGGTTTTACGGCCCATAATCACCGGTTTTCCCGTGGTGTTTTTACGAAACCAAGCTAAATCAGCAGGCAAGTGCCAAGGCATTTGATTATCTTTTCCGATGACGTTATTTTTTGTTATCGCAACGATCAAACTTAATGTCATATTTTCTATCCTATTTTTCTTTTTTTGCACTATATCATAGCTATTCACAAAATCTGTATATGAGGTTGGATTTTTCGTGATTTTTATTAATTTTAGTGCTAATTTAACCGCACTTTTC
>JAGZRY010000248.1 GCA_018381425.1 Haemophilus parainfluenzae | reverse complement strand
ACGATGTAAGTTCGCACCAGAGATTTTGTTGATACGGCTTAATTCAACTTCTTCTACTTCACCAAATTTGCTGAAGTCAACTTTCGGCCATGGTAATAAGCCTAAGCCTGCACCATTTGCCACACCATTACCCGCAGCTGCAGAAGATACAGTACCAGTTTCAAACGCTTTAACAGCGGTTTTCACGTAAGCTTGGATATCTTCTTTCACAACACGACCTTTACGACCCGTACCTTTTACGCGATCAAGGTTAATACCGTATTCACGCGCTAAGCGACGAATTACCGGTGTTGCGTGTGCATAGCCTGCGCTTGCTACAACTTGTTCTTGGCTTAAACCAGATACATTACCTGATTGTGCTGCCGGCGCTGCTGCAGGTGCTGCTTGAGGCGCTGGAGCTGCTGCAGGAGCGGGTGCTGCGCCTGCCACTTCAAATTTCATAATTAATGAACCAGTTGAAACTTTATCACCTGATTTCACTAAAATTTCTTTTACCACACCCGCAAACGGAGCTGGCACTTCCATCGAGGCTTTATCACCTTCAACGGTAATTAAAGATTGCTCTTCAGAAACGCTGTCACCAACTGCAACCAGGATTTCAGTTACATTAACTTCATCGCCACCGATATCTGGTACATTCACTTCTTTAATGGCTGAGGCTGTTGGTGCTGCTGCAGGTACTGCAGCCTGTTGAACTGGTGCTGCGGCTGGTGCTGCACCTGCTACTTCAAATTTCATGATTAATTTGCCAGTAACAACTTTATCACCCACGTTGATTAAAATTTCTTTTACTACGCCAGCAACCGGAGCAGGCACTTCCATTGACGCTTTATCACCTTCAACATTGATGATTGATTGGTCTACTTCAACGGTATCGCCTACTTTCACCATAATATCAGTCACGTTTACTTCGTCTGAACCGATATCTGGTACATTGACTTCAACTACACTTGCAGCTGCTGGTGCGGCTGCCTGCGCAGGTGCTGCTGCAGCTGGAGCAGGCGCTGCCGCATCCGCTGACTCTAAAACAAGCATTGGTGTGCCAGTTGTGACTTTATCACCCACTTTTACTAATACTTCTTTTACCACACCGGCTTCTGGTGCGGGTACTTCCATTGAAGCTTTATCACCTTCAACATTAATAATGCTTTGATCTGCGGTAATGGTATCACCTACTTTCACCATCACTTCTGTTACGGTAACTTCATCACTACCGATATCAGGAATTTGAATTTGTTTTGACATGTTATCTTACCTTTAAAAAACGCAGTTAAAATCAACCGCACTTTATTTGTAGATGATCCTGTGTGCTTTCACACACAGGATATTTTTATTAAGCGTAAAGCGGATTTACAATTTCAGTTCTTAAACCGAATTTTGCGATCGCATCAGCCACCACTTTCGCATCAAATTTGCCTTGTTTTGCAAGCTCATTTAACGCTGCAACTACAACATAACGCGCATCCACTTCGAAGTGTTCACGTAAGTTTTCACGGCTATCTGAACGACCGAAACCATCAGTACCTAATACGTGATAGCTTTGTGCAGGAATGAATGCACGAACTTGTTCTGCGAACAATTTCATGTAGTCAGTAGCCGCAACAGCCGGTGCATCATTCATTACTTGTGCGATGTAAGGTACGCGTGCTTTTTCAGTTGGGTGTAACATGTTCCAACGTACTGCATCCGCACCTTCACGAGCGACTTCAGTGAATGAAGGCACGCTATATACATCTGAGCTTACGCCATATTCATTTGCAAGGATTTGTGCCGCTTCACGAACGTGACGGAAGATCGCACCGGAACCTAATAATTGAACATGACCTTTGTTGCCTTTCGCTTCAACGGTTTCAAATTTATAAAGACCTTTACGAATACCCTCTTCTGCGCCTTTTGGCATTGCTGGTTGTTCGTAAGTTTCGTTTAATGTAGTGATGTAGTAGAACACATCTTCTTGTTTTTCACCGTACATACGGTTGATACCGTCTTGTAGGATAACTGCCACCTCATAAACGTAAGCTGGGTCATAAGACACACAGTTAGGAATAACAAGAGATTGAATATGGCTGTGACCATCTTCGTGTTGTAAACCTTCACCATTTAATGTTGTACGACCAGAAGTACCGCCGATCATGAAACCACGAGCTAATTGGTCACCTGCTGCCCACATTAAATCACCTACACGTTGGAAACCAAACATTGAGTAGTAGATGAAGAATGGAATCATCGGAAGATTATTTACAGAGTATGAGTTCGCTGCCGCTAACCAAGATGATGCTGCACCTAATTCATTGATACCTTCTTGTAATACTTGACCATCTTTCGCTTCACGGTAGTAAGCCACTAAATCACGATCAGAAGGCACATAGTTTTGACCATGTGGGTTGTAAATACCGATTTGACGGAATAAACCTTCCATACCGAAAGTACGTGCTTCGTCAGCAATAATTGGCACAATCTGTTTACCAATGTTCTTATCTTTCAATAAGGTATTTAAGAAACGCACAAATGCCATTGTAGTTGAAATTGGACGCGCTTGCTCTTCCAATAATGGAGCAAATTCTTCCAATGATGGTACTTTAAATTCAGTGGTGAATTTTGATAAACGTTTTGGTAAGTAACCATTTAACGCTTTACGTCTGCCGTGAAGATAATTGTACTCTTCCGAACCTTCTGGGAAGGTGATGTATGGATAGTTAGGAATATCTTCATCTTTAATATCTAATTGGAAATGATCACGGAAAGATTTTAAGCTTTCGAGAGACATTTTTTTCGATTGATGCGCAGTATTTTTACTTTCTGCTTCAGGAATTTTATAACCTTTAACCATGTGCGCTAAGATTACAACAGGTTTACCTGCAGTTTGCGCTTTATGGAATGCGGCATAAAGTTTTTCTGAATCGTGACCACCACGTCTTAATGCCCAGATTTCATCATCTGTCATATCAGCCACTAATGCAGCGGTTTCTGGATAACGACCGAAGAAGTGTTCACGAACGTATGCACCATTCTTAGATTTGAAGGTTAAATAGTCACCATCAAGCACTTCCATCATTAATTGGGTTAATTTGCCGGTAGTATCTTTTGCAAATAATTTATCCCAGCCACTACCCCACATGACTTTGATCACTTCCCAACCAGCACCAGCAAATAAACCTTCTAATTCTTGAACGATTTTGCCGTTACCCGTTACAGGACCATCTAAACG
>JAGZRY010000247.1 GCA_018381425.1 Haemophilus parainfluenzae | reverse complement strand
TTGAAAATAAAGATCCGCATAATCAATATGACGATGCGACATCACATCAAAAATATTAAGCAACGATTGATGCGATAAATTGCTTGGTGCAAGTAAGGTATCTGAAACCTGTTTTAACATTTGTTCTCCAAAATTTATAAAAATTAATTCCGCCAAATCTCCCCTCGCCCCTCTTTGCTGAAGAGGGAGATAGTTTTTGGCTAATCTAAATTATCCAATCCAAATTGGTATAAGGCATTTTTCTTATAACCATAAAGTTCAGCCACAAGCGCCGCAGCCTTTTTTAAAGGTAATTCTTTAGCTATCAAAGTGAGCGCTTTAATTGCTTGTGGTGAAAATTCTTCGGTATCTTCCGATTTAGGTTTGCCTTCCACGATTAACACCATTTCACCTTTCGTGTGATTCGGATCTTCGCTTAACCATTGACGAAGATCACTTAATTTATCTCCTGCAATAGTTTCCCATGTTTTCGTAATTTCACGTGCAAGTACAACATAGCGTTCACCACCTAATACATCTTGCATATCGGCAAGAGTATCTAAAATGCGGTGAGTTGATTCATAGAAGATTAAAGTGCGGTCTTCTTCTGCGACGTTTTCTAACTTATCTTTACGCGCCTTGGTTTTCGCAGGTAAAAAACCTTCAAAGCAAAAACGGTCTGACGCAATGCCCGATGCACATAATGCAGTAATCGCAGCACAAGCGCCTGGTAATGGCACGACTTTAATACCAGCCTCACGACATTGACGCACTAAATGAAAACCTGGATCGCTAATTAAGGGTGTCCCAGCATCGGAAATTAATGCAATATTGGTGCCTTGTTTTAACTTTTCTACCAATACGTGGGCTTTTTCTTGTTCATTGTGATCATGCAAGGCGAAAAAAGGCTTTTTGATACCATAATGACTGAGCAATAAACCACTATGGCGCGTGTCTTCCGCAGCAATTAAATCCACTTGTGAAAAGGTCTCTAAAGCACGTTGTGTAATATCTTGTAAATTCCCGATTGGCGTGGCGACAATATATAAAATTCCGGTTAAATCATTCATTTTTGTTTGCTTTTACATTGTGAGATAAGTAAGATCGACCATTATTGATTTATTCATTATGGAGCGAATATGTCTATTCTATTACAAGGCGGTCGTTTTAAAAAACGTTTAATGCCGATTTTATTGTCTGTTGCGTTAGCGGGTTGTTCTAACTTATTTGGTAGTAGCTTTACCCAAACATTACAACGTGATGCCAATGCAAGTTCTGAGTTTTATATGAACAAATTAGGACAAGCACAAGATAAAGAAGATCAACAAACTTACAAACTCTTAGCCGCACGTGTATTAATTACTGAAAATAAAGTGCCACAAGCCGAAGAGTTATTAAATGAATTGGTTGACTTAAACGAAGCGCAACAATTAGATCGTACGTTAATTGAAGCTCGTATCGTCGCTGCAAAAGGTAATAATGATGTGGCTGAAGGTAAATTACGTGCACTCGATCTGACTAAATTAAGTCCATCACAAAAATCTCGTTATTACGAAACCTTTGCTCAAACAGCAGAAAATCGTAAAGACGTGATTGAAGCGGTGAAAGCTCGCATCAAAATGGATGAAAATTTAACAGATATGCAACGTCGTAAAGATAATGTTGATAAAACTTGGTCGTTACTCCGTTCTGCGAATACCGCTGTCATCAATAATGCCTCAGATGAAGGTAGCGTAGCATTAGGCGGTTGGCTCACCTTAATTAAAGCTTATAATGACAACATTCGTCAGCCAGTACAATTAAGCCAAGCGTTACAAAGCTGGAAATCAGCTTATCCAAATCACGTTGCAGCAACCTTTTTCCCTAAAGAGCTAGAAAGCTTGTTGAATTTCCAACAAACGAATTTAGCTCAAATTGGTTTAGTCTTACCTTTAAGCGGCGATGGCCAAATTTTAGGTACAACTATCCAATCCGGTTTCAATGATGCAAGAGGTGACTCAACCATCCCTGTACAAGTATTTGACTCATCAACTACACCGATTAACGACATTATTGCACAAGCAAAAGCATCAGGTATTAAAGCGTTAGTGGGGCCATTGCTTAAACAAAATGTCGATGCCATCATTGCGAATCCAAGCGCAGTACAAGACATGGATGTACTCACATTAAATGCAACAGCAAATACACAAGCGATTAACCAAGTCTGTTATTACGGTTTATCTCCAGAAGATGAAGCTGAGTCCGCTGCTAACAAAATGTGGAAAGATGGTATTCGCAATCCAATCGTTGCAATGCCGCAAAATGATTTAGGACAACGTGTGGGTAATGCTTTCAATGTACGTTGGCAACGTTTAGCGGGTACAGATGCGAATATTCGCTACTATAACTTACCGGCTGATATTACCTACTTCTTCCAAGGTGCACCACAAGATACAAGTGCGCTTTATGTCATCTCTTCACCAGATGAATTGGCTGAAATCAAAGGTTATTTAGATACCAGCAATCCGAACGTCCGTATTTATGCAAGCTCTCGTTCTAATGCGGCAAGTAATACACCGGAATACTATGCAAAAATGAATGGCGTCCAATTTAGTGATATTCCATTCTTTAAACAAAGCGATTCTTCACAATATCAAAAAGTGGCAGGTTCAACCGGTGGTGAATTCCAATTAATGCGTTTATATGCAATGGGAGCTGATGCTTGGTTGCTCATCAATCACTTTAATGAATTACGCCAAGTACCAGGTTACACCTTAAGTGGTTTAACTGGTCAGCTTAGCGCTGATTCAAACTGTGATGTGGACCGTGATATGACATGGTATCAAGTACAAGATGGTAATGTGGTAGCGGTTGCGAACTAATACATGTTTTCATTAAAACGTCAACAAGGGGCGGGCTTTGAATATCAAGCCCGCCTTTTCTTAGAGTCTAAAGGTCTCAAATTCATCGCGGCGAATCAACATTTCAAATGCGGTGAATTAGATCTCGTTATGCAAGACGGGCAAACCATTGTTTTTGTTGAGGTACGTCAACGATCTAGCTCAGCATTTGGATCTGCTGTTGAAAGTGTGGATTGGCAAAAGCAACAAAAATGGCTGAATGCCGCAAATTTATGGCTTGCTAAACACGATCTAAGTCTTGAAGATGCGGATTGCCGTTTTGATCTTATCGCCTTTGGAAAAACTGCCAGTAATATCCAATGGATTCCTAATTTTCTCGATTAACCTTTTCCGATTATGTTACAAAAAGTTAAAGATATTTATAGCGAAAGTATTCAGATTCAAATCTCTGCTTC
>JAGZRY010000246.1 GCA_018381425.1 Haemophilus parainfluenzae | reverse complement strand
CATTATGCAAGTCTTCATTTTCTTCTTAAAACCTATTGTATGGTTTTTTGATGGTCTTTCTAATATCTTCTTCCATTTAATGGGGATATCCACTAAGCGCGAAGATAATATGACTCCAGAAGACATTGTGGCGATTGTGGAGGCTGGTGCCGAAGCGGGCGTACTAAAAACACAAGAACATTATTTGATTGAAAACATCTTTGAAATGCAAGAGCGTACCGTGTCTTCAACCATGACGACTCGTGAAAACATCGTGTTTTTAGACCGCACTTTTACTCGTCAGGAAGTGTTGAATACCTTATCGGCTGACTCTCATTCTAAATTAGTGATCTGTGATAATGGTTTGGATAAGATTTTAGGTTATGTGGAATCACATACCTTATTAACACTCTATCTTCAACAAGAAGTGGTGGATTTAACAGATAGCCGTTTATTGCGTAAAGCGTTATTTATTCCAGATACGCTGTCGTTATATGAGGTATTGGAGTTATTTAAATCCACGGGGGAAGATTTTGCCATTATCGTCAATGAGTATGCACTGGTGATGGGTTTAATTACCTTAAACGATGTAATGAGTATTGTGATGGGCGAATTGGTTTCTAACGAAGAAGAACAAATCGTTAGCCGTGATGAAAACTCTTGGTTGATTGATGGGGCAACACCACTTGAAGATGTGATGCGTGCTTTAGATATTGAATCTTTCCCAGATGAAGAAAACTATGAAACCATCAGTGGCTTTATGATGTATATGCTACGCAAAATCCCGAAAAAAACCGATTTTGTGTTATACGATAAGTATAAATTTGAAGTTATTGATACCGAAAACTTCAAAATTGATCAAATTTTAGTTTCTATTGTCAAAGACAACGGAGTGAGCAAAGAATCAGCGTAGTGCTAGGCGTTTCCTTGCTTAATCCCCCATTCTAAGTATAATTAACGGCGGTTTTAACCGCCTATAAATAAGGAAAATTTAATGTTTAAAAAAATCTCGGTATTCTTTGTGGCAGTAATGCTTGCAGGTTGTTCTTCGATTTCAGATATGACCTCTTACATTCCGTTTATGGGTAAAGACAAAAAGGTCATTGATTTAGATAAAGATAAAATCGACCAAAAATCTTATGCGGCAGCTTATGAAGCTACTGTAGCAACCTATAAAGATCGTGTAACAAAAAATTTCTTTGTGGATAATTTTGCAAGTGGTGCAAATGACTGGTATCTCGGTCGTATTGTTGTACCAATCAAACAAATTCAAGATAAACTCTACACAGGTGGTCATGATTCTGATGTGTATGCTTACTACAGTGGTGTGTTGCATGCAGAAGCATTACAAACCAACTTCAGTCGCTTAAGCGCGAATTGTTGGCAAAAAGTGGATTCACCAAGTGTGACACAAGGGATCTACGATGCAATGCGTGATTTGCAAAAAGGCAAAGAGCGCGGTGAAAATGACGCTTACATTTCCCAAGGTAGCGAGATGCTACTCAAAGCCTGTACCGGCCAATAATCAATTTGAGCTGTTGATGAGCGATTTCATCAGCAGCTTTTCTTTTTTTAAATCATCAATGTGAAGGAGCAAGAATGTTAGAACTTTCGGAAAGCAACATTCATTTAAATGCTACAGCAACAAATAAGCTGCAAGCTATTGAAATGGCTGCAAGTGCGTTAGAGCAAGCTGGCAATGTTGAACAAGGCTATTTGCAAGGCATGCTTGGGCGTGAACAACAAACCTCCACTTTTTTAGGCAATGGAATTGCGATTCCACACGGTACATTAGAAACCCGTTCAATGGTGAAAAAAACCGGTGTGCAAGTTTTCCAATTTCCACAAGGTATTGAATGGGGAGAAGGCAATATTGCTTATGTTGTGATTGGTATTGCTGCTCGTTCTGATGAGCATCTTGCTTTACTTCGTCAATTAACGCATGTTTTAGGTGATGAAGACACTGCGGCACAGTTAGCGACATTAGCAGATGTTGAAAAATTCCGTGCGATTTTGTTAGGTGAAAGCGATGTTTTTAGCATGACTGAAGAAACATTAAGCTTAGATATTGAAACGCAAAGTTTGCTCACACTTACTGCTATCAATGCAGGCAAATTACAACAGCAAAGTGCGGTTGAAAATAGCTTTATTTCTGAAGTAGTCTCCAATTCTGCTCTGCCACTAGGCAAAGGGTTATGGGTAACCGATGCCGTATCAGGTAACGTGAAAAATGCGTTGGCATTCAGTCGTGCGAAAACCATTTTTAATCATAATGGCAAAGCAGTGAAAGGCGTATTGACGATTTCGGCTGTCAGTGACCAAATCAATGAGACATTAGCGCGTTTATTGGATGATGAAGTACAAAATATTTTATTAAGTGGTAATACGCAGCAAATTTTGACCGCACTTAATGGCGGTAAAGTGCCGGCTTCGCCAGCTACTCAATCTGAAGACCAAATCGCGACAGGTGCAGTGATTGGTACCTTTACGATTCGTAATGAACATGGCTTGCATGCTCGCCCAAGTGCAGTGCTTGTTAATGAAGTGAAAAAATTCGCCTCCAAGATTACCGTACAAAATCTTACTCGAGAAACCGCACCAGTTAGTGCAAAAAGCTTGATGAAAATTGTGGCATTAGGTGTGACTCAAGGTCATCGCTTACGGTTTGTTGCAGAAGGGGATGATGCTAAACAAGCCATTGAAGCCTTAGGTAAGATTATTGCGAGTGGGCTTGGCGAAAGTGTATCAGCTGTGCCACCGGCTGAACCGGATACCATTGAAGTGAGCAGTGAGCACGCACCACAAATTCACGAAGAAAAAACAGGTTTACCAGCCGATGCCATTGAAGCCGTATTTATGATTCGTAATGAACACGGTTTACATGCTCGTCCAAGTGCAGTGCTTGTGAATGAAGTGAAAAAATACAATGCGTCTGTTGCGGTACAAAACTTAGATCGTGACACCCAATTAGTCAGTGCGAAAAGTCTGATGAAAATTGTGGCGCTTGGTGTCGTGAAAGGTCATCGCTTACGTTTTGTAGCGAGCGGCGAAGAAGCCCAACAAGCGATTGACGGTATTGGTGCAGTCATTGAAAGCGGTTTAGGTGAAGGTAAGGAGTAAGTGATGGCAAAAGTAGCAACAATTACCTTAAATGCCGCTTACGATTTAGTCGGACGTTTACCGCGTATTGAAATCGGCGAAGTGAATACCGTAGAAACCCTTGGTCTTTTCCCTGCCGGAAAAGGCATTAATGTTGCCAAGGTGTTGAAAGACTTGGGCGTAGATGTCGCGGTTGGTGGCTTCTTAGGTGAAGACAAC
>JAGZRY010000245.1 GCA_018381425.1 Haemophilus parainfluenzae | reverse complement strand
ATGGTGTAGATTAACTGCATTTCCATTCATAAAATTATTTATACAAATTAAGGAAGCAAAATGAAAGACTTAGACTGGAACAATCTTGGATTTAGTTATATCAAAACAGATTACCGTTTCATCGCACATTGGAAAGATGGCAAATGGGATGAAGGTAAACTCACCACCGATAATATACTACATATCCACGAAGGTTCAACTGCAATTCACTACGGCCAACAATGCTTTGAAGGCTTAAAAGCCTATCGTTGTAAAGACGGTTCAATCAACTTATTCCGTCCTGATCAAAATGCAAAACGCATGCAACATACCTCTGATCGCTTATTAATGCCACAAGTGCCAACAGAATTATTTATCCGTGCTTGTAAAGAAGTGGTGAAAGCAAACCAAGAATGGTTAGGTCCTTACGGATCTGGCGCAACATTATATTTACGTCCATTCCTCTTTGGGACCGGCGCGAATATCGGTGTAAAAACCGCACCTGAATTTATTTTCTCTGTATTCTGCTGCCCTGTTGGCGCTTATTTCAAAGGTGGTTTAGCACCATCTAATTTCATTACGACTGATTACGACCGTGCTGCACCTATGGGTACGGGTGGTGTAAAAGTGGGTGGTAACTATGCTGCAAGTTTACTTCCACATGAACTCGCCGCAGAAGAAGGTTCGCCAGAACGTAAATTCGCTGATGCGATCTATCTCGATCCAAAAACACATACTAAAATTGAAGAAGTGGGTGCGGCAAACTTCTTTGGTATCACCAAAGATAATAAATTTATCACACCAGCATCTGAATCCATTTTACCAAGTATCACTAAATACTCATTACTTCATATTGCAAAAGAGCGTTTAGGTATGAAAGCTATCGAAGGTGACGTGTATATTGATCAACTTGACCAATTTGCAGAAGCAGGAGCTTGTGGTACTGCCGCAGTGATTACGCCAGTAGGCGGTATTCAACACAAAGGCAAATTCCACGTGTTCTATTCAGAAACTGAAGTAGGTCCTGTTACACGTAAGCTTTACAACGAGTTAACCGGTATCCAATTCGGTGATGTGGAAGCACCTGAAGGCTGGATTGTAAAAGTAGAATAATTTATTTATCTATCAATAAAAAGAGCGGTCAAATCAAATTGACCGCCCTTTTATTTATTACGATTTTCTTTACTTAACCAAATTCATGGCTAAATTCTTCGCCCCTTTGAAATCCACTTTACCACTTCCGAGCATCGGGATTTCATCTACTAAAAAGACTTGGCTTGGAAGCATAATCGGCGGTACATTTAATCCTTTAATACGCTCATTGATCTCATCTAAAGAAAGCGTAGATTTAATTAAAAGCACTATGCTCTCGCCTTTTTTATCATCGCTCAAAGCGACCGCAACAAATTGATTTTCTTCATCAAATACTTGTGAAAGTTTCTCTTCCACGCTGCCGAGGCTGATCATTTCACCGCCGACTTTAGCAAATCGAGAATAACGATCCACAATGGTAATAAAGCCGTTATGATCGATATGACCTTTATCGCCAGTTTTGTAATAACGTACACCATCAATTTCAACAATCACTTCTGCTGTTTTTTCTGGTGCATTCAAATAACCTTTCATGACTTGCCCACCACCAATCAAGATCAAACCGTCTTCGCCAACTGGTAATTCTTGCAAGCTTTCCGGATCCACAATTTTAATAATGGTGCCCGGTAATGGCATACCTACGGTACCAGCTTGATTGAAGGTAAATTCTTGTAAGGTTTCCGGATCAAGTAAATTAGGCATATTTACACTAGCTACCGGTGCTGTTTCAGTTGCACCATAACCTTCGTAAATTTCCAAGCCAAATTTAAGTTTGAATGCTTCTTTGACATCCGCTTTCAATTTTTCGGCGCCCGCAATAACCATACGTACGTTTTGTAGCATTAACGGATGGAATTTCTTATTGCGTACATACAATCTAAAGAACGTTGAAGTACCAAATAAAATGCTCACACGATGTCGAGCACACATTTTTCCTACTGTCGCCCCATCTGTCGGATCCGCTACACTTACCATTTTAATGCCTTCACACAATGGCAATAAAGTTGTCACTGTTAAGCCGAATGAGTGGAAAATGGGTAAGGAATTCAAAATCACATCATCTTTGTGGAAGTTTAATAATTCACCGATCTGTTTAATATTTGTCAGTAAGTTTTTATGGCTTAATTCAATGCCTTTTGGATCACCTTCACTACCACTACTGAATAAGATGGTTGCAGTATCTTCCAAGCTTACGTCTGCAAAGTAACGTAATTTAATCCACCATTGTGGCGCCAAAAACGCGGTTAAAAATGACCGCACTTTATTCACTTTAGTGATCAATTTCCCTAAATTTTCCATAAAGAGGGCTTTATCAGCCACCACTTGGCTAAAGTCAAAACCTTTTGCGTTCAACTTATCCAAGAATTTTTCAGAGGTAATGACTTGCGAAATATTAGCTTTTTTCAACGCTTTTTCCATCACTTCAGGGCTTAGCGTGTAGTTTAAATTTACCGGTACTTTGCCCATCACCATTAAGGTCATATTGATAATTGCCCCGATTGATGAACTTGGTAATAGCACACCGACATTTTTTTCATTCCCTAAAGCAGCTTTTAAGGTTTCCACAAACATTAGCACTACCGCAATAAATTTCAGATTATTGAGTTTAGTACCTTGTGCATCTACCGCGGCCTCTTTGAATAAATTTGATTTTGCTGAATTCAACCAATGATGCATAAGCGGTTTACGTTTACTCATGACTTTTTCCCATACAGAGAAAGAAAGTTCGAGTACTTTTTGCTTCATTGCTGTCGCATCAATAAAGCCATGAATTGGTTTACCAAATGCCACTAAAATTTCACGTTTGCCTTGGCGTTTAGTTAAATTCTTATAGAAAGAATCTGCACGAGAGAAGCTGCTGCCCCATAATCCACGTAAATAGAAAGGAACAGTCATCACATTCTCTAAATCTTTTAATACGTGCTCAAAGCCTTTTTGGAACTCATTGATTTGACCGTTATAGCTGATATGACCTTCTGGGAATAAAGCCACTACTTCACCACGCGCTAAATATTCACGAATGGTTTCAATAGATTCACGGCTTGAGCCACCACCAATAGGGATCACTTTGAAAATACGGAAGAACCAAGTGAGATACCATTTTTTGTAAATTGGACGATACATCACAAATTTAATCGCACGCGGGCTAGCCGCTTGTAATACTAACCAGTCAATCCAGCTAATATGGTTACCTAATAACAACACGCCACCACTTTGTGGAAGATTTTTTAACCCATCCACATGAAAACGGTAATTCGCTTTTAACGCAAAGAG
>JAGZRY010000244.1 GCA_018381425.1 Haemophilus parainfluenzae | reverse complement strand
AGACATTTGACCTGGAGGTGCATCAGGTTGACGTGGTGGAGGCGTTGCAATACGCACGTTAAGCATAATGATGCCTTTCTCTTCTGGGTATGAAGCCATTGAGTAAGCACGGATAATATGCTCATCCACTTTAGACACATAACGCCATAAATCGTATTTGTCCCAGTCTTCGTGGTATTCTTCTGGAATATCGAAATCTTTATAGTAAACCGTATGTGGATCAGCTTCGATTTGGATATAACCACCCGCACGGAAAGGAACTTCTTCACCTTCAGGAATCGCTAATTTAAGCTCTTTAATGAAGGTTGCTTTGTTATCATTAGAAATAACAGTACATTCCCATTTTTTCACACCGAAAATTTCTTCTGGAAGCTCAACGTCCATATTACCTTTTACATTAACTTGGCAAGCTAAACGATAGCCTTCTTTTGCTTCACGTTTATTAATATGAGAAAGTTCAGTTGGGAGAATTTCACCACCGCCACTTTTCACTTTCACAATACATTGGCCACAAGAGCCACCGCCACCACAAGCAGAAGAAACGAAGATACCTTTACTTGCTAACGCACCAAGTAATTTACCGCCAGCAGGTAAAGTGATCGCTTTTTCAGGATCGTCATTAATAGAAATGGTGATATCACCAGAATCCACTAATTTTGATTTAGCGAATAAAATAATCGCAACGAGCACTAAAAGGATAACCGTAAATGCCGCAACACCTAATAATAAAATTGAAGATTCGCTCATTTATGCCTCCTTATAACTGAATTCCAGAGAATGACATAAAGCCAAGCGCCATCAAGCCTGCAGTAATAAAGGTAATCCCTAATCCTTTTAAGCCTGCCGGTACATCGGCATATTTCATTTTTTCGGTTAAGCCTGCAAGCGCAACGATTGCTAACATCCAACCTAACCCTGCACCCACACCATAAACTGCAGATTCTGCAAAAGTGTATTCACGTTGTACCGCAAAAGACACACCACCAAAGATCGCACAGTTTACAGCGATAAGTGGAAGGAAAATACCTAATGCGTTATAAAGTGCAGGGAAGAATTTATCTAAAGTCATTTCAAGTAATTGAACAAGACCCGCAATAATCCCGATAAAGGTAATAAAGTTTAAAAACTCAAGGCTTACACCTTCTACCAATGCGCCATCTTTTAATACATGTTCGTATACAAATTGGTTAGCCGGTACCGCAATACCAAGTACCACTGTTACCGCAACACCAAGGCCAAACGCCGTAGAAACTTTCTTAGAAACCGCAAGGAAAGTACACATCCCTAAGAAGAAAGAGAGCGCCATGTTTTCAATGAAGATCGCCTTCACGAATAGGCTAATATAATGTTCCATTGATTATTTCTCCTGTTGCTCAGGTTTCCACGTTCTTAAGCCCCAAATAACGAAGCCGATAATAAAGAACGCACTTGGTGCAAGAAGGAATAAACCGTTTGGTTGATACCAACCGCCGTCTTGAATAGTCTGGAATACAGGGAAACCAAATAAACGACCAGAACCGATTAATTCACGTAATGTGGCGACAATTAATAAGATCGCACCATAACCTAAACCGTTACCGATACCGTCAACAAAGCTTTCTAACGGTGGTGATTTCATCGCAAACGCTTCTGCACGGCCCATTACGATACAGTTTGTAATGATAAGACCGACGAATACAGAGAGCTGTTTAGATAAACCATAAGCATAAGCTTTTAATACTTGGTCAACCAAGATTACTAAAGACGCGATAATCGCCAGTTGCACAATAATACGGATACTATTTGGAATATAGTTACGAATCAATGAAATGAACAAACTGGAAAAACCGGTTACCAAACTTACCGCAATCGCCATAACGATCGCTGTTTGTAATTGGGTTGTTACCGCTAATGCAGAACAGATACCCAAAATTTGCAAGGCAATCGGGTTATTTTTAGCAATAGGATCTAATAAAAGACCTTTTAAATTTACTTTTGCATCAGCCATTATTTGATTTCTCCTGCTTTAAATTTCGCTAAGAATGGACCAAAGCCATTTTGGCTGAACCAATAATCAAATGAACCTTGAACACCGTTACTGGTTAAAGTTGCACCTGATAAACCATCTACACCGTGCTCTTTATCTGCAGCAGAACTACCTTTGTAGATTTTGAATTTTTGGTTACCTTGTTCATCGAATAATTTTTTATCAACGAACTGTGCTTGCCAACGTGGGTTCGCAATTTCGCCCCCAAGACCAGCTGTTTCACCTTGATCATAGTAAGTAATACCTTTGATGGTATTCGCATCTGGTGCAACAGAAACAAAACCATACATGGTTGACCATAAACCACGGCCATACATTGGTAATACCACTTGGGTTACATTGCCTTGTTCATCTTTTACAAGATAAACACGCGCTTGGTTTGCACGAACCTTAATTCCTGCTTTATCAGCCTCAGCTGGGATAGCTTGGCTTTTAGCGGGATCTTTAACGGCATCTTTAGGTTCAAATTTATTAATTTCTTCTGCTGAAGCTTGAACGTAATCACCACTTTGCAAATCAACTAAACGTGGTTCAATAAATTTGCTGTAAGTGTCTTTAATTACTGATGCATTATCTTCTTTCATTAAGCCAGCAACAGTTAAAATGTTACGTTGAACGTCGAGTGCTTTTTGTTCATCTTGTTTGGATTTTAATGCTACTGCAGCACCAGAAACCACGATAGAACACACTAAACTTAGCAACACAACAACGGTAACTGTACCGCTAACGCTATCTTTATTAAATTTAGCCATTTGTTCTTGCTCTCCGACGTTTGATATTTGCTTGAACCACGATGTAGTCGAAAATTGGTGCAAATAAGTTTGCAAATAAAATCGCTAACATCATCCCTTCTGGATAAGCTGGGTTCACTGTACGAATTAATACCGCCATCACGCCAATTAACGCACCGTACCACCATTTACCCGTGTTGGTAAATGAAGCTGATACTGGGTCGGTTGCCATAAAGATCATACCAAGTGCAAAACCACCTAATACAAAGTGCCAATGCCAAGGCATTGAGAACATTTGGTTAGAATCAGAACCGATTAAGTTGAATAAGGTTGCTGTACCAATCATACCGATCATGACACCAGCCATAATGCGCCAAGAAGCAATTCGAGTGAATACAATCACTGCACCACCGATTAACAACGCAAGCGTTGAAACCTCACCCATTGAACCTGGAATATTACCAATGAATGCATCCATCCAAGTAATAGGTTGACCGGTTACAGTGTGTTGTAATGCTGCTTGACCACCTTGAGACCATTGTGAAAGTGCGGTTGCACCAGAGAAACCATCTGCAGCAGTCCATACTAAGTC
>JAGZRY010000243.1 GCA_018381425.1 Haemophilus parainfluenzae | reverse complement strand
ATCGTTAAAGTATGCAGGAACAGTGATTACCGCTTCAGTCACTGGCTCACCTAAGAAATCTTCCGCAGTTTTCTTCATTTTTTTCAATACTTCTGCAGAGATTTGTGGAGGCGCAAGTTTGTCATCTTTTACATTTACCCATGCATCACCGTTGTCTGCTTTGGTGATTTCAAATGGCATAATGTCGATATCACGTTTTACTTCAGCATCTTCAAAACGACGACCGATTAAACGTTTAATTGCAAATAACGTATTCTTAGGGTTGGTTACCGCTTGGCGTTTTGCCGGTTGGCCCACTAAAATTTCGTTATCATTTGTATAAGCAATAATTGACGGAGTAGTACGATCGCCTTCTGCGTTTTCAATTACGCGTGGTTTATCACCATCCATTACCGCGACACAAGAGTTTGTTGTACCTAAGTCAATACCAATAATTTTTCCCATGTTGTTACTCCTAATTAAATTTTAAATTCGTTGTAAATTGTTACGATGAATAAGATGTGGATACTTTTTCGCATTTCAAGAGGCAAGATTTAAAATTTTTTCTTCCTTTTAAAGTGCGGTTATTTCCGTTCTTGTTTTACAAAGTAAGTCCAGAGATGAGAAGTTCAAGAGGGGGATATAAAATTATTTTTGAAAAATAAGAAAAAATTTGTGTTTTGTGGTAAATTGCCGACAATTTTAATCATCTATTAATTTAACAAAGGAATCGAAATGAAAAAATCAGTCGTAGCATTAGGTGTGATTGTGGCTCTCGGTGCGGTAGGTGTCGGTGGGGCTTGGTTTACAGGCGAAAAAGCACAAACTGAATATTTACGCCAAATTGAATTAGCGAATAAACAAGCTCAGGCTTTAGGCTCATCTGATTCATTTAAGGTTGTTTATCAAAATAAACAGTTTGAGCGCGGTTTCTTTACTTCTCAAGTGGAAGATGAAGTAGTTATTTCTTTACCAAAAGAAGGACAAGTATTTACTATTCCGTTTTCAACTAAACTTTATCATGGTCCATTTCCACTTAATCAGTTGGAAAAAATTAACTATGTACCAACGATGTTTTCCGCACAAGGTGTGATTGGTAAAAATGAAACAACCCAACCTTTATTTGATTTGTTTAAATCGGATAAACCTTTTCAATATCAAGCAACTACTAGCTATAGCTTATCGACAAAAGGTAAAGTTGAATTAGCGGGGGGAGAGCTAACTGATCCAGAGTCACCAGGAACGAAAGTCACTTGGTCAAATATCAATATGGGCTTTGATGTTAATAAAGATCTCGCTGGCAAATATGATATAACTTTAAATGAAGTGAGTGCTACCGTCTTGCCAGAAGTTATGGAGGAGCAAGATGGCGAGGATATGCCTAAATCAATCACAATGAAAATGAAAGGCATGAAAGTCGAAGGTTCATATAATCCAACTAAGTGGGCTTACATTTATACGGGAAAAAGCACTTCTTTAATTGACAGTTTTGAAATGGCTACGCTCGATCATGCGGGAAAAGAGAGCACTGTAGTCCAAAAGGGGTTTAAAGCAAAATCTGATATTTCACTCGATGGTGATTTCGTGAGTGCCAAAAGTGAAAATACGGTAGACTCGATAGCTATTGATGGGAAAGATTTTGGTAAATTAACTTACAACGTTGAGTTAAACCATATTGAAGCAAATGCGATTAATGCATTGATTGAAGTACTCTTCACCGTCTTCAAATCAGTCAGAGATGATAAAAATGTGAATGATGAAGTTGTATCTGAAATTTTAAGTTCATGGGTTGAAAATCATGGTATGGCTATTTTTAATAATCAGCCTCAAATTAAACTTAACCCAGTGTCAATTTCAGATAATCAAGGTAAAGTGTCATTAGATTTAAATGTAGCATTAGCGAAAGATCCGAAATTTGATTTAATGAAAGGGAGTTTATATAAACAATTTACGGATTTTGCTGTGCATATTCATGTAGATAAAGCGACAGCAGAAAAAATCATGACACAATTTGCTCCAGAAGAAGATAAAGCTTTGATTAAAGAGAAAATTGAAGAGCAAGCTAAACAAGCCGCGGCACAAAATATTGTGGTGAATAACGATAAAAATGTGACGCTAGCCTTAGTACTCGAAAAAGGTGAATTAAAACTTAATGGTCAAGTGATTCCAAAAGAGCAGGTTCAAGGTGTGCTATTTATGTTAATCATGAGTGCTGCAATGCAGGGTAAATAATTAACGAGTAAATAAACAGAAAGGAGATAAAGTGATTTATCTCCTTTTTATTTGGTTAATTTAAACGTGCTTTTAAATATCCTTCATAATCAGGGATATCAATATTGATTTCTTGATCAAATAAACTTGATGTTAATAGGAAATCGGCTGTGCTTTGATTAATCGCCACTGGAATATTCCAGACGGTTGCAATACGCATGAGCGCTTTTACATCAGGATCATGTGGGGCAGCATTCATCGGATCCCAAAAGAAAATCATCATATCAATTTTTTTCTCTGCAATCAGTCCGCCAAGTTGTTGATCGCCTCCCATCGGGCCACTTAATAGCGAGGCTATTTTGAGCCCGGTTTCTCTTTCTAATAGATGGCCTGTTGTACCAGTTGCATAAAGTTGATGGGGCACGAGTGCTTCTTTGTGTTTTTTTACCCAATTGAGCAGATTTTGTTTACAGCTATCATGTGCAACGAGCGCTATTCGTTTATGAGAAAAGATTGAGCGAGTTGTCGTGTTCATATTTTGTCCTCTAAAAAGCTCAAAAGCATACGAACACTTTAGATCAAAGCGGGTAGGGAATGCAATATGTAAAGTATGCTTTAACTTAAAGCCAAAAATCCTTTAAAAATGACCGCACTTTTAGTGAAGAGTATTGCAATAACAGGAAGAAATGCATGAGAACAGTGAAAATCTACTATCTTTCTTGCAAAAAATCTTCTAAAATTTACAGGATTTGTTAAATGTTTGTAACATTGATTAACAAGCTTGATTTTCGTGTTTGGTTATGACCAAACTTCATTTTCACTCAGTAAAATAAGGAAAGACTATGTCAGATACCTTAGTAAACGATATTGACCCAATTGAAACACAGGATTGGTTGTCAGCTGTTGATTCATTAATTCGTGCAGAAGGCGCAGAGCGAGCGCATTACATCATCAATCAGGTGATCGATCAGGCACGTAATGGTGGTGTGAACATTGCAAAATGTGGTGTAACAACCCCTTATGTTAATACCATTCCAGTTTCTGAACAGCCAGCATACCCAGGTGATAAAGTTATTGAGCGTCGTATTCGTAGTGCTGTACGTTGGAATGCGATCATGGCGGTATTACGTGGTCAGAAAAAAGATCTTGAATTAGGTGGTCACATTTCAAC
>JAGZRY010000242.1 GCA_018381425.1 Haemophilus parainfluenzae | reverse complement strand
TAAAATTCTCCGCCGCACTTGGTTTGCTCGATAGTGGGAGTGAATGAAAGTGCGGTTTGTTTTTAATCATTATTTGCATGTTGCCTTTCGTATGGGCGACCACTGTATAAGGAAAAATTATGCCTATTATTACTTTACCGGACGGTTCTAAACGCGAATTTGATCGTCCAGTTTCTGTGTTAGAAGTGGCTCAAGATATCGGAGCCGGTCTTGCCAAAGCAACCATCGCTGGCCGTGTAAACGGTGAACGTCGTGATGCGTGTGACATCATCAATGAAGATGCCAACCTTGAAATTATTACAGCAAAAGATGAAGACGGTTTAGAAATTATTCGTCACTCTTGCGCACACTTGCTAGGTCACGCAATCAAACAATTATTCCCAGATGTCAAAATGGCAATTGGTCCAACGATTGAAAATGGCTTCTATTATGACGTGGATTTAGACCGTTCTTTAACGCAAGAAGACATTGATGCGATTGAAAAACGTATGCTTGAATTGGCGAAAACTAATTATGACGTAATCAAAACTCCGGTAAGCTGGCAAGAAGCAAGAGATACTTTTGAAAAACGCGGTGAGCCATACAAAATGGCTATCTTAGATGAAAACATCGAACGTACCGCAACGCCTGCGCTTTATCATCACGAAGAATACATTGATATGTGTCGTGGGCCACATGTGCCAAATATGCGTTTCTGCCAACACTTCAAATTGATGAAGGTTGCAGGTGCGTACTGGCGTGGTGATAGCAAAAATAAAATGTTACAACGTATCTATGGTACGGCTTGGGCAGATAAAAAACAATTAGCGGAATATTTAACTCGCTTAGAAGAAGCGGCAAAACGTGACCACCGTAAAATCGGTAAAGCGTTAGATTTATATCATATGCAAGAAGAAGCACCGGGTATGGTGTTCTGGCATAACGATGGTTGGACAATTTTCCGTGAATTGGAAACCTTCGTACGTACTAAATTAAAAGAATACGATTATCAAGAAGTGAAGGGGCCGTTCATGATGGACCGCGTGTTATGGGAAAAAACAGGTCACTGGCAAAACTACGGCGATTTGATGTTTACTACACAATCAGAAAACCGTGAATATGCGATTAAACCAATGAACTGCCCAGGACACGTTCAAATCTTTAACCAAGGTTTAAAATCTTACCGTGATTTACCAATCCGCATGGCAGAATTTGGTTCTTGTCACCGTAACGAACCATCAGGTTCTTTACACGGTTTAATGCGTGTACGTGGCTTCACTCAAGATGATGCACACATTTTCTGTACTGAAGACCAAATTGAAAGTGAAGTAACCAGCTGTATCAAAATGGTTTACGACATTTACAGCACGTTCGGTTTCCAAAATATTCAGGTGAAATTATCCACTCGTCCTGAAAAACGTATTGGTGCAGATGATATGTGGGATCGCGCAGAAGCAGGTCTTGCGGCAGCATTAGCACATAACGGCCTTGAATATGAAATTCAAGAAGGTGAAGGTGCATTCTATGGTCCGAAAATTGAGTTTGCATTACGTGACTGCTTAGATCGTGAATGGCAATGCGGTACTATCCAATTAGACTTCGCATTACCAGGTCGTTTAAGTGCGTCTTATGTGGCAGAAGATAACGATCGTCGTACACCAGTTATGATTCATCGTGCGATTTTAGGTTCGATTGAGCGTTTCATCGGTATTATTACTGAAGAATATGCCGGTTTCTTCCCTGCATGGTTAGCGCCAGTTCAAGCGATTGTGATGAACATTACAGATAGCCAAGCAGACTACGTGCAAAAAGTAGTAAAACAACTTTCTGATGCAGGCTTACGCGTAAAAGCAGATTTACGTAATGAGAAAGTCGGCTTCAAGATTCGCGAACATACCTTACGTCGCGTGCCTTATATGCTTGTTTGTGGTGATAAAGAAATCGCAGAAGGCAAAGTGGCAGTACGTACCCGTAAAGGTGCAGACTTAGGCACTTTCACGATTGAAGAATTTGCTGAAATCTTAAAATCCCAAGTAAGACAACGTGAGTTGAAATTATTGGGTGAAGAGTAATTAATTCTTTAAAATCTTAATTAAAAATGACCGCACTTTGATGTGCGGTTTTTTTATATTCACAGTATAAAAATAAACTCAAGTATCTCTTTCTTCTATATAATAGCCTTATCACAAGGAGGCGAATATGACAGCTCAAATTCAACAATTAACACCAGAATTAACGTTAGAACATATCAATGAAATTCCTGTTTTAATCTTAAATCACTCCGTAGGTTCAGCTCGAATTGCATTACAAGGGGCGCAATTATTAAATTGGCAACCTAAAGGGGCAGAGCAGGATATCTTTTGGTTAAGTGATATCGAACCTTTTACGAAAGGTGTCGCGATTCGAGGCGGTGTGCCTATTTGTTACCCTTGGTTTGGGGGCGTTAAACAACCGTCACACGGTACAGCGCGTTTACGTTTGTGGCAATTAAGTGATTATGATCTGCAAGCCAATAAAGTGCGGTTAGAATTTTCGCTCTTTTCTGAATATGGTGTGATTGAAGCCAAAATGAAAATGGAATTTACCGATAAATGCACAATGACTTTAACGCATTTAGGGCAAGAGCTGGCTCAAGCGGCATTGCACAGCTATTTTAATATTGGTGATATTTCACAAATTGAAGTCCAAAATTTACCAAGTCGTTGTTTTGACTCATTACAAGGTAAACATACAGAAGTGCCTGCAACTCGCAGAATTGAACAGGGCGTCGATTGTATTTATTCATTAGAAGAAAATAAAACATTGTTGCTGGATAAAGTATTTAATCGACGTATTCAAATTACCCATCATCATGCAGATTCAATTGTGCTATGGAATCCTTGGGAGAAAACACCAAGTGCGATGCAACCAGAAGGATATAGAACAATGGTATGTATTGAAACCGCAAGATTAGAAAAATTGCTTCAATTTGGAGAGAGTATTTCAGCTGAAATAAGTGCTTTAACCACTGATATTTAAAGGAATAGAAATCCTTGTTGCATAAACGTGGCAAATACTATAAAATTTTGCCCGTTTTTTGCTTGTTTTTATAGCAAATGATTGAAGAAATCTTCTGTTTTAAATGCAGTGGGTTTTATCTTAAATAAATAGAAGGAATAACATTATCAAAACCGTAAAAAAAGCTCCGGCAGCTAACCGCCCGAATCGCATTAACGATGAAATTCGAGTAAAAGAAGTTCGTTTGATTGACCAAGATGGTGAACAAGCGGGGATTGTATCGATTCAACA
Source organism: Haemophilus parainfluenzae (assembly GCA_018381425.1). Classification (GTDB taxonomy): domain Bacteria; phylum Pseudomonadota; class Gammaproteobacteria; order Enterobacterales; family Pasteurellaceae; genus Haemophilus_D; species Haemophilus_D parainfluenzae_O. Next base: position 105 of record JAGZRY010000242.1, on the reverse strand, counting down.
AGCCTTAGATATGGCAGAACAAGCAGCGCTTGATTTAGTTGAGATCAGTCCGAATGCCGAACCACCGGTTTGTCGTATTATGAACTACGGCAAGTTCCTCTATGA
>JAGZRY010000241.1 GCA_018381425.1 Haemophilus parainfluenzae | reverse complement strand
TCACATGCTTAATAAAGCGACCCATTTGGGAAATCTTAAAGCTTTTTATTACTTTAGTTTCTTTAGATAGGACGTTTGTGTTTCAGGATACAAGCGTCAGTCAGTTTGTATCTATGAAGCTAAAGCATTTTGTGATGGATTAGCCGATTAGATGAATAGGTCTAACCGGTGACATAAGCTAGCCTATGCTAGTCAAGATGCAGAAAACCAGTTGGGCCTGTCCTAACTGGTTTTTTCATACCGTGGTCTATTTTTAGTTTTCTTTTGACCTTTAGATGTCTAAAAAATGGTGAATTCTAGCCGACTTTTTATAAGGTCAAAAGGTGATGGTCTTTGGACGACGGACTTTAGGATCTGATGAAGCGATGTAAGGTCTAATTTGCTTGCTTTTGACCCTATCGTCTCGGAAAAAGCATAAAAGAAAATTGGAAATAGATAGAATAAAAAATAGAGGTATACAAGATGAAGAAATTCTTGGTCAGTATGATGGCTGTTATCACAGCTGTCCTCTTGGTAGCATGTTCCAATGCTTCTAATAAAGATTTGGTTCACGTCGGTGTGCTCCAATATGTTGAACATCCTTCCTTGTCAGCGACACGTAAAGGGTTCATTGAAGAACTCAAAGAGGAAGGTTATGTTGACGGTAAGAACATCAAAATTGATTATCAGAATGCACAAGGGGATCAGTCTAACTTACAGACGATTTCTCAGTCGCTTATTGAAGATAACGATCTTATGTTGGCTATCGCAACCCCAGCAGCCCAGTCTTTGAGTAGTTTGACAAAGGATAAGCCAATTCTCTTTACAGCTGTCACAGATCCAGTCTCAGCTAAACTGGTTAAGTCTATGGACAATGTTGGAGGAAATGTGACAGGGACAAGTGACATGTCACCTATCAACAAACAAGTTGAGTTGTTGAAAAAGGTCCTTCCAAATACTAAAAAAGTTGGGATTATGTACACGACCAGCGAGCGTAACTCAGAGGTTCAGGTTGAAGAAGCCAAGAAATACTTCAAGGAAGCTGGTATTGAAACGGTTATTAAGGGAATTTCATCCACCAATGATATCCAAGACACAGCCAAGAGCTTGATGAGTCAGACCCAAGTCATCTTCATCCCAACCGACAATACTATTGTTAGTGCTATTAATACCTTGGTAGATCTTTCTAAAGAGACTAAGGTTCCAGTTGTTGGTAGTGACGCTGGTAGTGTAGAAAAAGGTGTCCTATTCACTTATGGAACCAACTATGAAGCTCTTGGTCGTCAAACAGGTAAGTTGGCAGGCCGTGTTCTCCGAGGTGAGAAGGTCAAGGATGTCGATGCAGAGTATCCTAAAACACTAAATGTTGTGGTTAACCATGACATGGCTAAAGAACTTGGCATTGATGTTTCTAGCATTAGTGATGAGGAATCTAAAGTATCAACGAAAGATGACAAACCGATTGCCAAAAAAGATAAGGGTGTCATTAAGCTCAAGGTGAATAAGTCATCGAAGAATGGATTTTCAAATGTGGTGCTAACAGCCATTTCTCAGGGACTTCTCTGGGCAATCATGGCTATTGGGGTCTTCATTACCTTCCGTATTTTGGACCTTGCTGATTTGACAGCTGAAGGGGCCTTCCCACTTGGTGCTGCTACGACAACTATCATGATTATCCGTGGAATCAACCCAATCTTTGCGACTTTAGGTGGTTTTGTGGCTGGTATGCTTGCTGGAGCTGTGTCTGGCTTTATGCATACGAAAATGAAGATACCAGCACTTTTAACAGGGATTATTACCTTAACGGGGCTCTATTCCGTTAACCTTTTGGTTCTTGGAAGTGCCAATGTCTCTCTATCAGGACATAATACGCTAGTAACTATGGTGATGGGACTCGGTTTGTCTAAGCTGAATGGTGTGATTCTATTAGGACTGATTTTTGTTAGTCTGGTAGTGCTTATGTTGGTTGTCCTCCTTAATACGCAGGTTGGTCTGGCCCTTCGTGCGACAGGTGATAACCTTGCCATGGGTGAAGCTAATGGTATCAAGGTTGACCGTATGAAGATTCTTGGCTACATGATTTCCAACGGTTTGATTGCCCTATCAGGTGCCCTCCTAGCTCAAAACAATGGCTATGCGGATATGAATATGGGTACTGGTACAATCGTAAATGGCTTAGCTGCAATCATCTTGGCTGAAGTTATCGTCAAGTATCTACCACTTGGCAAACGCCTGTGGTCAATTGTCGTAGGTGCTGTTCTCTACCGTCTAGTCTTGGTTATTATCCTTGCCATGAACGTTGATGCTCAAATGTTGAAATTGGCTTCAGCCATCTTGCTTGCTGTCATCCTTTATGTGCCAGAAGTACGACAAAAATTGAAAATCAAACCTAACAAATCCTTGACTTTAGGAGGTGACAAGTAATGGCTTTACTTAGTTTACAACAGATTCACAAGACCTTTGAAAAAGGCACAGTCAATGAAAATCACGTCCTTCGTGGTTTGGATCTCGACATTGAGCAGGGAGACTTTATCTCTGTTATTGGAGGAAATGGTGCTGGTAAATCAACCTTGATGAATTCAATCGCTGGTGTTCTTAGCATTGATGAAGGGGATATCTTGTTGGAGGGACAATCTATTAAGAAAGCATCTGTAGATGAGCGCTCTAAAGATATTAGCCGTGTTTTCCAAGATCCTCGAATGGGGACAGCGACAAACCTTTCTATTGAAGAAAATATGGCGATTGCCTATCGTCGAGGTAAGAAACGTAGCTTCTTTAAAAAGTCTATTACTGAGAGCGAACGTCAAGTGTTCAAGGAAGCCTTGATAGATCTTGGTCTTGGGCTTGAAAATCGTATGAAGACCGATGCTAATTTCTTGTCAGGTGGACAACGTCAGGCCTTGACACTTGCTATGGCGACCTTGGTTCGTCCAAAGATTTTGCTTTTAGATGAACATACAGCTGCGCTAGATCCTAAGACAAGTGACATGGTTATGAATTTGACGCGTAAGATTGTTGAAGAACAAGAGTTGACAACTCTTATGATTACCCATAATATGGAACATGCTATCGAATATGGGAACCGTCTGGTCATGCTCTATCATGGTAAAATTGTCGTCGATGTGCGAGGCGAGGAAAAGAAAAATCTCACTGTTGCAGAACTTATGGATCTCTTCCACAAAAATAGTGGACAAGTCCTCAATGACGATGCCTTGGTACTCGGTTAATAAGCAAAAAGAAACTATCCAAAGTTCAGATTTCGGGTAGTTTTTTCTTGACTATTTTTGACCAAGTGCTAAAATAAATATATGGATTAGCACTCGTGGTTTATGAGTGCTAAAAATAACGTTTCACACGTTACTAATAACAAATAACATTTGGAGGTAATTGGTA
>JAGZRY010000240.1 GCA_018381425.1 Haemophilus parainfluenzae | reverse complement strand
TAATATTGTCTCAGATAATCAATCTTTAGATATGGAGAACAGCGTAGTAACCTTTACGGATAACGTTGTGATTACGCAAGGTTCCATTTTGATTAAAGCTAATAAAGTGGTTATTACTCGTCCGCCAGAAAATTCAGGTAAAAAAGAAACTGTTGAGGCTTTTGGCACCCCTGTTACCTTCCACCAACAACTTGATGACGGTAAACCAGTTGATGGTAAAGCGAATAATGTTCACTACGATTTAGGCACTGAATTCTTAACATTAACCGGTAATGCTGAATTAAAACAATTAGATAGCAAAATTAACGGTGAACTCATCACTTATGATGTGAAAAAACAGCAGTTAAAAGCCAATGGTAATGGAAAATCACGTGTACAAACCGTCTTAATTCCGACCCAATTACAACAAAAAGGTAAAAAATAACCGATGTCTGTATTACAAGCTGAATTCCTCGCAAAAAGTTATAAAAGCCGAAAAGTGGTTTCTGATGTGAGTTTAACCGTAAACTCCAATGAAATCGTTGGTCTGCTCGGCCCAAATGGTGCGGGTAAAACCACCACTTTCTACATGGTCGTCGGTTTAGTGCGTCACGATCAAGGGAAAATCACCATTGATGGCGATGATATTAGCGTATTACCTATGCATGAACGTGCACGTCGAGGAATTGGCTATTTACCACAAGAAGCCTCTATTTTCCGTCGTTTAACGGTATATGAAAACCTTATGGCGGTATTAGAAATTCGTAAAGATCTCACTGCAGAACAACGCCGAGAGAGAGCGGATGAGTTAATTGATGAGTTCAATATTAACCATATTCGTGATAGCCTGGGACAATCTCTTTCTGGTGGTGAACGTCGTCGTGTGGAAATTGCGCGCGCCTTAGCAGCAAATCCAAAATTTATTTTATTAGATGAACCTTTTGCGGGTGTGGATCCTATTTCGGTCACGGATATTAAGAAAATCATCACGGATCTCCGTAATCGTGGCTTAGGCGTGTTAATTACTGACCATAACGTACGCGAAACCCTTGATGTTTGTGAACGAGCTTACATTGTTGGTGAAGGGAAAATTATCGCGACCGGCACACCAGAAGAAGTCATGAATGATGAGCACGTTAAACGTGTCTATTTAGGAGAACAATTTAAACTATAACCTATGAAATTTACGACATTGCTCTCCCCTGGTGATATTCGTCAGGGGGTTGCTTTTTCTAGCAAGAAACGATTATTTGAATCTATTGCCGAGTTCGTTGTGGAAAAACTTCACTGCGAAAATGGTGAACAGGCTTGTTTTGAATGTTTATTTGAACGGGAAAAATTAGGTAATTCAGGATTAGGCAATGGTGTTGCTATGCCTAAAGCCAAGTTACCTGCTACGGTCTCAGATAAGATCCTAACGGTATTTATGCAATTAGAAACGCCTGTCGAATATGATGCGCCTGATAATAAACCCGTGGATATCGTTTTTGCAGTGCTCGTACCCGAAAATCACTGCCAAGAATATATTCCTGTTCTGGCAGAACTCAACGAAAAATTAACTGATAAAAACTTAATTAAACAACTTCGTTCAGCACAAAGTGCGGATGAAATTTGGCAAATTTTTGAATGTGCCGATCATTCAGAGGAATCTGAGGATGACACAAATTTAGATAATATTGAACCTCAAGAGGTATAACCTAACCTACCAACCATAAGGAATCACGCAGATGGAAATTATTATTATCAGCGGTCGCTCAGGCGCAGGAAAATCTGTCGCATTACGAGCTTTGGAAGATATGGGCTATTATTGCGTGGATAATCTTCCTCTCGATTTACTTCCTCAACTCACCAATATTCTCGCCAAAACTCAAACGGCTGTTGCCATCAGCCTCGATATTCGAAATCTTCCTCATTCAAGTGCTGACTTAGACAAAATCCTGACAGATATTCAAGCTACTTATTCCGTCAAAATCATCTTTCTGGACAGCGATCGTAGTACACTTATTCGTCGTTACAGCGATTCACGTCGTCTTCATCCACTTTCAGCACAAGATCTCCCGCTTGAATCAGCGATTGATTTAGAATATCAGCAACTTGAGCCTTTAATTCAACATGCTAATTTTATTATTGATACTACGTCACTTTCCACTCATGCGTTATCTGAACGTTTAAGAGAAGTTTTACGCGGTAATACTGATAAAGAACTTAAGATCGTGGTTGAGTCATTTGGATTTAAATATGGCATTCCGCTTGACGCCGATTATGTCTTCGATGTGCGTTTTCTGCCTAACCCACACTGGAATCCAGAACTGCGCCCAATGACGGGGCTTGATGAGCTTGTTGCGCAATTTTTACTTGCGCATGATGAAGTGAATAATTTTATCTACCAAACGCGGAATTACATTGAAACGTGGTTACCGATGTTAGAGCAAAATAACCGAAGCTATCTCACCATTGCCATTGGTTGTACGGGCGGTAAACATCGTTCTGTTTATATCGCTCAACAAATTGGAGAATATTTCCAAGCTAAAGGTAAGGATGTAAAAATTCAGCATAAATCCTTGGAAAAGAATAAAAAGAATTAATCAAACCATAAAAAAACGCAGCGACTCACTGCGTTTTTTGTTAAACCACATATTGCTCAAAAATCTCAGGCAAGTGTGTAATTAACGTTTCTTTTCCAGCCACAGTTTCATGCTGCCAAACTTGTAATAGTACATCTGGTGTAAATAATCGTGAAGCCAGCTCTGCCAACGGTAAATAGCTAATATGCCAAGGCTCTCGGCCGATTTTTTTACCTTCTGGCTGACTTATAAATGGAAAAACAAAATCAAAGTGCGATAGATTTTCAGTGAAAAATTCACTAAGTTCAAAGAAATAACCACCCTTTTCATATTCCCAAGGTTCAAGTTGTAAAGATTGACCTTGAGGCAAAAGATCAGGATCAAAAATATCGATTTCTGTTCCCCAATGATGACGACTGCCACCTGGAAGCGCTGACCAACGTAAAATGGCTTGTGCTTTTTGCCAATCATCTAATAACGCTAAATCTAATGGATTTCCCTCATCATCATGAACCTTGCGTTCACCGTTAAATTTACCGTTCCAAATGAGTTGTTGACGTTCAAAATCACGAAAGCTACTCGCGGGTTGCAAATTAAAGCCATTTTTGACCGCACTTTGTTGCAATCCTTGAAACGCTTTCATTGCCTCTGCTTGCAAAAAATGATTCGAAGAATGAGGTGTAGGCAAATTGATCAAATGTTCACGAGATTTGCCGGTTAACATTTCTGGCGTTAATTTCATCTTACTTATCCAATAAATTCACTAACATTTGATGATAAATCTGACCGCACTTGGCAAGATCATCAACGTTTACACATTCATTCACTTTATGAATCGT
>JAGZRY010000239.1 GCA_018381425.1 Haemophilus parainfluenzae | reverse complement strand
CATATTTGCTGCTTTTTCTGCGCCGCCTAATTTCTCAATATCTTCATCGGAAAGTGCGGTCAAAATATAAAGCGATTCGCCATACATGTTGTAGCTCACCGCTACTTGCGGCACGACGATTTGGTTATGTTCAGTTGGTAACGCGACATTTAATCGAGTAAACATACCGGATAATAATTTTGCACCATCTTCTGGCTCAAATGTTGCTTGAACATCAACTAAACCCGTTGAAGAATTAATTGCTGGCTCAATTGCAGTCACCTTAGCAGCAAATGTTTCACCTTTACGCGCATCTGCCGTAGCCGTTACTTTTTGACCAATATGCAATTTATCTAATAGGTTTTGAGCAATCGCAAAATCCACTTTCATAGAAGAACGATCTTCCACACGCACAATTTCAGTACCGTTTGAAACGTACTGACCAACATTCACTTTCACGATACCGGCTTTACCATCAAATGGTGCCACGATTTGGCGACGTTCAATCGCCGCTTTTAATGACTCAATATTTGCCGCTTGTGCTTCATAAGCTGCTTTTGCATTATCTAATTCTTGACGAGAAACAGCCCCGCTGCCCGCAAGGTTTGCATAACGTTGATAAGTTTGACGTAATGACACCACCTGAGCTTGTGCGGCTTGTAAGCTTGCACGCTCAACTGAGCTATCTAACTCAACTAACAAATCACCTTTTTTCACGCTCTGTCCATTTTGCACGAGCACTTTAGACACGGTTCCTGCACTTTGAGCGCTTAACATCGCCCCTTGATTCGGACGAACAATACCTGTCGTTTCAATGATTGGCGTCCATTCTGAAGCCTTTACTGTCATTGCAGTCACAGGAGAGGCTGTTTCTGGTTTATTTGCCAAGAAATCAGCAATGCCTTTTGCCTTCATTTGATTAAGGAAAATCATTGCTACAAAAATTAACACAAATACGCCTAACGCTAATTTCAAAAAGAAAACGTGTGAACGCTTTGGTCTATTAGTTTGAGTTATACTCATTTGGAAAACTCCATTAAGACAATAAAATTACTACTTCTGAATTGCACGCCAAGAGCGTTCAATGACAGATTCTAACATCGCATCGGTTACTGCCGTACCGAGAAACTTGATATCTGAGGCTAAAACTATTGCCGTTTTAAGACTCAGCAAAAATAACATGTGAGGATCTAAATCAGCTAACACATTTGCGGCTTGTCCCTTGAGACAAAACTGATCCCAACACGAATGCTCCATTTCTTTGCAGGTTTCAATAAACTCTGGTAAAGATCGATATTGGTTCATGTTTAACAGAATCGTTGGATTTTCTTGAAGAAAATGCCAAATATTCCACCACATTTTTCTGTATTGCTCGAAAAAAGATTGGCTTTCATCAAAACCTTCTTCAATCGCCACAGCAAACTTATTGAACACTCGACGAGCAAATTGTGCTAATAACTCGTCTTTACTCTTAAAATAAAGATAAATCGTACCCGCTGCGATGCCAGCTTCCTTGGCTAACTTATGCATAGAAAGATAATGTAATCCTTCTTTTGCCATAAGACGATCTGTTGCATCAAAGATCTGCTCGCTGACATCAAGCTTCGTTTTAGAGGCTTTTACTTGTCGCATAATAAAAAATTAAATTCTTAGGGTTATATATGAGAAAGGTCATTTAAGATGAATATCAAAAATGAATGAACGTTCATTTTATTGATTTTTCATTTTTTGGCAAGTGAAAATATAAAAAAAGTGCGGTTATTTTTAACCGCACTTTTAAATTCTGAATTACATTCCAATCACAACGCAACTCGCCACTGATTTTGCTTTATCTTGTGCTGCTGTTGCTGCATCTCGGCTACCAAATGGTCCTACACGTACGCGGTTCCATTCTTCACTTGTCGCAATTTGTGCATTTACGCCAGCCATCGCTAGACGACCTTGTAAGCTTTCTGCTTGTGCACGATTTTTAAATGCACCACATTGTAAACCAAATTTTTTGCCGCCAGCCTGTACTTGTTGTTCAGCTGGTTTCGGTTCTGCTTTTTTCGGTTGCTCAGCTTTAGCAGGCTCCGTTTTAGCTGGTTCCGCCTTCACTACTTCTACTTTTTTCGGAGGTTCAGGCTTTTTAACTGGCTCTGTTTTTTTAACTAGCTCAGGCTTTTTCGCTTCTGGTTTTACTGTTTGCTGAGCAGGCTGAGTTTGAGCTGGCTGTGCTGGTTGAACTTGCTGTGCTTGAGCCGCAGCTTTTTCTGCATTCGCCGCTTCTTGCTCTTTACGTTGAGCTTCTAATTTTTTCGCTTCTTCTGCCGCTTTTTGTTCTTTTTCCATTTGAATAAGCACTTGACGCTGCTCTTCCGTCAAACGCATATTTTTTTCAACTGAAGAAGGATTATTATCCACCGGCACCGTACGAGTTTCTAATTCTTTAATATAGTGCCACACCTCTTCTGGGCGATTTGGTAACACACTTTTTGGTTGTGGTTTTTCCGGCTGAACATTTGTCGTCACTACTGGTGCTGGTGTTTTACTTTTTAAGAAGTAAAGCCCTAATCCAAAACCTAATACCGCCACCAACGCAAGAACAATTAAGGTATTGCGATTAAAACTTTTCTTTGCTTTCTTTTTATTATTTTTTGAGCCGCTTCGACCCGCAAAATCTCGATGAGCCACGATAAAATCCTAAAATATTCGATAAATTAAACTTAGAGTATAAAAAAACGCTTAATTCTACTGGAAAACAGTGCATTTTTCTAGGGAATTTTTGCTAACTCAAATCCAATGGATCCACGTCTAAAATCAACCGCACTTGAGAAGACTTTATCAGCTCTGGCGAATATCGACTTAATGCCGCCTGTAATTGTTTCCGAGAAGCGTGCTGTAATAGCAACTGCCAACGATATTGCCCCGCTTTTTTGCTGAACGGTGCGGGAATCGGTCCCAACACTTGCAAGCCTTCTATTTTTTGTTCATAGAAGAAAGAGGCTAATTGCGACAATGCATTTTCCGCCTCTTCAGAATGACGACATTGTGCTTTAAACAACGCTTGGAAACTAAACGGAGGCAAGCCCATATTATGGCGTAGCTTCAAGGTTTCTTCTGCAAAGGCTTGATAGCCCTTTTCAAGCAAGGTAGTTAATAATGGATGATCCGGATAATGTGTCTGCAAAACCACTTCACCCTGTTTTTCAGCTCTGCCTGAGCGCCCTGCAACTTGTACATAAAGCTGCGCTAAACGTTCTTCGGCTCTGAAATCAAGGGAAAATAAGGCATTATCTACATTCACTAAAGCAACCAAAGTGACATTCGGAAAATGGTGTCCTTTGGCTAACATTTGGGTGCCAATTAAAATCTGACTTTTACCTTGCTGAATATCCTCTAAATAACCTTCAAGCTTGCCTTTTC
>JAGZRY010000238.1 GCA_018381425.1 Haemophilus parainfluenzae | reverse complement strand
AGTTTTTTGTAAGCACGTTTAATTGCTTTTTCATCTGCGCCACGTTCAACACCAAGAACGTCGTAATAATCTTTCTTTGCCATAATGTTTTCGTTTTCCGTTTAAAAATATAAATTTAAAAAATTTTTTTTGTTATTGTGTGGTACAGCATTAACAACATACCTAACAATAAAAATGATGCCGAAGGCAGAAATATCAAGGGTAAATACGTTAATTTATACTTGTTTTTGTTTGCTTACTATTAAGATAAGTAAACAAATAAAAATAAGCGATAAGCTGAACGCTTTTATCTCTCGTTTAAAATGGCAGGCAATTTGCCTGCCTTATAATACTTATTTCGCTGCAGCGAATGCTTGTTCTAAGTCAGCTAAAATATCTTGGATATTTTCAATACCGCAAGAAAGACGAATAAGTCCTGCAGAAATACCGGCTTGTTCTAGTTCAGCTTCACTTAATTGGCGATGTGTTGAAGTCGCTGGATGTAACGCACAAGTACGAATATCGGCTACGTGTACTTCACGTGAGGTCATTTGTAACGCGTTTAACCATTTTGCCGCGGTTTCTTTGCCACCTTTGATCTCAAAGGAAATGACACCACACAAACCATGAGGTAAATATTTTTGTTTGAGAGCGTAATCTGGTGAGCTTGGTAAGCCTGGGTAATTCACTTTAGCGACTTGCGGATGTTTTTCTAAAAACTCGGCTACGGCCTGTGCATTCTCGTAATGACGTTGCATACGAAGTGCAAGGGTTTCCATACCGACATTCAATAAGAAACTATTTTGCGGGGCAGGCGCTGCTCCTAAATCACGCATTAATTGAACACGCGCTTTGACAATATAAGCTGCAGGACCAAAGGCTTCTGTATAAACTAAACCGTGATAAGTTTGGTCTTGTGTGCTTAGTTGCGGATATTTACCGTTATTCCAATTAAAGTTACCACCATCTGTAATTGCACCACCAAGGGCAATAGCATGACCATCTAAATATTTAGATGTACTGTGGATGACCACATTCGCACCAAATTCGATTGGACGACAAAAATAGGGCGTTGCAAAGGTGTTATCAACTAATAATGGCGCTTCCGCAGCTTTTGCTAAGGCAGCAAATTTTTCAATATCCAATACGCGTAAAGCAGGGTTCGCAATAGTTTCAGCAAAGACCGCTTTTGTATTTGGACGAATTGCTTTTTTGAGTTCTTCAAGTGGTAAATCTTGATCTACAAAAGTCACCTCAATACCCATTTTTTTGAATGTGTGGGCAAATAAATTGTAAGTGCCGCCATACACATAAGAAGAGGAAATGAAATGATCGCCCGATTCTAAAATATTCAGCATCGCATAGAAAACCGCAGATTGACCAGAAGCAGTACACATTGTTGCGACGCCACCTTCAAGTGCGGTAATTTTTTCTTCTGCTGCATTAGTTGTTGGGTTTGCTAGGCGCGTATAAAAATAGCCAGTCGCTTGTAAATCAAATAATTTACCGATTTCTTCTGCCGAATCGTAGGTATAAGTGGTGCTTTGTACAATAGGTTGAACACGTGGCTCACCGTTTTTAGGGCTATAGCCCGCATGGAGGCATTTCGTTTCGAATTTCATTGTTTTTTCCTTTGGTTGTGTTTGTTTTGGGTAAAGTGCGGTCGTTTTTGATAATGTTTTTTGCACTTTGGATTTGTAATGTGGAAATGCTCAACATGAACGTCTACCTAATTATTAGGAGAGCATTCACGTAAATTATCCTACCAATTGTATTTTTTCTGACCTTACTCTTCCAAATAAAGTCAGGAAAAATTTCGTTTAATGAATATGCCAAAAGGGCGTATCGCTACGCCCTTTAATTTGGGTTTAAGTGAAATTATTTATTATCTTTCACTTCTTCAAACTCTGCATCAACAACATCATCATTTGGTTTGCTGTTGCTTTGAGCTTGTTGTGCATCACCTTGTGGTTGTGCCGCTTGAGCAAGTTTTTGAGCCACTTCTGCAAGCGCTTGAAGTTTAGCTTCAATTGCAGCTTTATCTTCACCTTTCGCTGCAGTTTCTAAATCGCTTAATGCGCTTTCAATTGCGGCACGATCTTCAGCTGGAACTTTGTCACCTGCTTCTTCTAATTGTTTACGTGTGCTGTGTACAAGGTGATCTGCTTGGTTACGAGCTTGTACTAATTCTTCAAATTTACGGTCTGCTTCAGCATTTGCTTCTGCATCATGAACCATTTTTTGAATTTCTTCATCACTTAAACCTGAAGAGGCTTTGATGGTGATTTGTTGTTCTTTACCAGTACCTTTATCTTTCGCAGAAACGTGGATGATACCGTCAGCGTCGATGTCGAAGGTTACTTCAATTTGTGGCATACCGCGAGGAGCTGGGTTAATGCCTTCAAGGTTGAATTGACCTAAAGACTTATTCGCTGATGCTTGTTTACGTTCACCTTGTAACACGTGGATGGTTACTGCACTTTGGTTATCTTCTGCTGTTGAGAACACTTGTGATTTCTTAGTTGGAATCGTCGTGTTTTTCTCAATTAAGGTAGTCATTACACCACCCATGGTTTCGATACCTAAAGATAACGGTGTTACGTCTAACAATAATACATCAGTTACATCACCTGCTAATACACCACCTTGAACTGCTGCACCGATAGCAACGGCTTCATCTGGGTTCACATCTTTACGAGGTGCTTTACCGAAGAATTCTTCTACTTTTTGTTGTACTAATGGCATACGGGTTTGACCGCCCACTAGGATAACATCATCAATTTGTGATGCACTTAAGCCTGCATCGTTTAATGCAACTTTTACAGGTTCAAGTGATTTAGCCACTAAATCTTCTACTAAAGATTCTAATTTAGCACGAGTTAATTTAATGTTTAAGTGTTTAGGACCAGTTGCATCTGCAGTGATGTAAGGTAAGTTCACATCAGTTTGTTGTGCAGAAGAAAGTTCAATTTTCGCTTTTTCACCTGCTTCTTTTAAACGTTGCATTGCAAGTGGATCGTTACGTAAATCAACGCCTTGTTCTTTTTTGAACTCATCTACTAAGTAGTTGATTACACGGTTATCGAAGTCTTCACCACCTAAGTGAGTATCACCGTTGGTTGCTAATACTTCGAAGGTTTTTTCGCCACCTACTTCATCAATTTCGATGATAGATAAGTCGAATGTACCACCACCTAAGTCATAAACAGCGATAGTTTTGTTGCCTTGACCTTTATCTAAACCGTAAGCTAATGCTGCTGCTGTTGGTTCGTTGATAATACGTTTAACTTCTAAGCCTGCGATACGACCTGCATCTTTTGTTGCTTGACGTTGAGCATCGTTAAAGTATGCAGGAACAGTGATTACCGCTTCAGTCACTGGCTCACCTAAGAAATCTTCCGCAGTTTTCTTCATTTTTTTCAATACTTCTGCAGA
>JAGZRY010000237.1 GCA_018381425.1 Haemophilus parainfluenzae | reverse complement strand
TCCCCTTGCTATACTTTCTTCACCTAATGGATTTTGATAGCTAAACCCCGTCCTGCGGGGTTTTGTTTTATCAAGTGCGGTCATTTTTCTTAAGGTTTTTACAATGAATAATCCCTTTCCTCTTCTTGGCATTACAGGTTACAGCGGTAGTGGCAAAACCACATTGCTGGAAAAATTGCTTCCTCAATTAATTAAAAAAGGCCTACGTGTTTCAGTGATTAAACACAGCCATCACAACGCTCATGTGGATAAAGAAGGAAAAGACAGTTGGCGAATGAAAGAGGCGGGGTCTGCGCAAGTTATTATGGCTTGTGATGATCGTTGGGCATTGATGACAGAAACCCCTCAAGAGCCGGTTTCATTAGCCTATTTAAGCCAACAATTTGATTGTCATTTAACGGATTTAGTTTTGGTGGAAGGATTTAAACAAGAACCTATTCCAAAGATTTTATTGCATCGACAAGAGATGACAAAACCGTTGCCGGAATTAGATGAAAACGTGTTGGCTTTAGCAACCGATTATTCGCTTGAAACTGACCGCACTTTATTAGATATTAATCACATTGAACAAATCGCTGAGTTTATTTATCAATGGTGGAAAAAGACGCAGTAATAGAACGTCAGCATTATAAAAGGCTGGCTTGGGTGGCTTCCATGGCTTTGTTTATGCAAAGCTTGGATGCGACTATTTTAAATACTGCCTTACCCACCATTGCAACAGATCTGCAAACCCCTGTCTTTGAAATGCAAATGGCTATTATCGCCTATTCTCTTGCCGTAGCCTTATTTATTCCTTTAACTGCTTGGGCGGCTGCTAAATTTGGTACACTTACGGTTTTCCGCTCAGCTGTTTTTACCTTTGTATTCGGTTCAGTCGCTTGTGCGATGGCCACTTCTCTCGAAACTCTTGTGCTTGCACGGATTATTCAAGGTATTGGCGGGGCATTTATGATGCCTGTCGCTCGCCTTGCGATTATTCAAACCGTACCGAAAAATCAATTAATTAATGCCTGGAATTTAATGGCTACAGCAGGACTCATCGGCCCGATTCTTGGCCCGATTTTAGGTGGTTGGCTTGTGGTGCATACGTCATGGCATTGGATTTTCTTAATCAATATTCCTATTGGCATGTTAGGCTTTTGGGCAGCGGCTAAAGTGATGGGAAATCATAAGGGTAATGCGAGTAAGTTAGACTGGACAGGATTTTTACTCTTTGCATTTGGTTTAGTCGGTTTAACGCTCGGACTTGATTTACTGGGCGAAAGTCACCGTGACAATATGACTACATATAGTGCATTGTCGATTGGTATTGCATTATTGGTGGCCTATTATTTTTATGCAAAAGGTAATGAACGTGCTATTTTACCGTTATCTCTTTTCAATACGAGAACATTCCGATTAGGCATTGCAGCCAATATTTTTATTCGTCTTTCTGGCTCGGCAGTGCCGTTCTTATTGCCATTAATGTTCCAACTTTCTTTTGGCTATTCAGCTGAAGAGTCAGGCTGGTTGCTTGCACCCATTGCGCTAATGTCTGTCGTATTTAAACGCTTTATTGGGCATATTTTAAATATGCTAGGTTATAAAACCACGCTAATTTTATCGTCACTTTTAATGGCAGGTTCAACGGTTTCCATGTCATGGCTTGATACCTCATCATCAACAATGTGGATTATATGTAATTTGATGTGGTATGGTGCCTGTATGTCGATGATTTTTACGTCGATTAATACTCTCACAGTCGGCGATTTATCCCAAGAACAAGGTGGCGTGGGTTCCACAGTGTTGAGCATCGTACAACAAGTCGGTATTGGTTTTGGTATTGCGGTGGCATCCATTATTTTAACATTATACCGTCAATTCATTGGTAAGGAAGGCGAAGCATTACAACATGCTTTCAGTTACACATTTCTGACTACTTCTGTTTTTGCGATCGCACTAGTTTGGATATTGAGCTATTTGCACAAAACAGACGGGGATCATTTACGGAAAAAGCGCTGATATTGAATGCCTTAGTCTAATTTGTTATAAGAAAGATCATTTTCTTATTTTGTAAAAGTTTGATTTGCTTATATCTTGAGTAAAATTTTATATTTATGTTTGGGTGTTCCACTCGATTAAAGAAGGAAAACTTATGAAATTAAAAGCGACCTTAACTCTTATTGCAGCCAGTTTGTTTTTAGCTGCTTGTGATCAATCTGGTTCTGCGGCAAAAGAAAATGCAAAAGCAGAAACAGAAAAACCTTTAGGTAATAACACGTTTGTGTACTGTACGGCGAAAGCACCACTTAGCTTTAGCCCGGCATTGGTAATGGAAGGTACATCTTACAATGCGAGTTCACAACAAGTGTATAACCGCTTGGTTGAATTCAAAAAAGGTTCAACTGACCTTGAGCCAGCCTTGGCTGAAAGTTGGGAGATCAGTGACGATGGTTTAACTTATACTTTTCATTTACGTAAAGGGGTGAAATTCCATACGACAAAAGAATTTACGCCAACACGTGATTTTAATGCGGATGATGTGATCTTTTCTTTCCAACGTCAGTTAGATCCTAACCACCCTTATCACAATGTATCAAAAGGGACTTATCCATATTTCAAAGCGATGAAATTCCCAGATTTATTAAAATCAGTTGAGAAAGTGGATGACAACACTGTTCGTATTACTTTGAATAAAAAAGATGCGACTTTCTTAGCAAGCTTGGGTATGGACTTTATTTCTATTTATTCCGCTGAATATGCTGATGCGATGCTGAAAGCGGGTAAACCAGAAACGATTGATAACAAACCAGTGGGCACAGGTCCGTTTATTTTTGTGGATTACAAAACTGACCAAGCGGCACAATACGTAGCAAATGAAACCTATTGGAAAGGTCGTACACCGCTTGATCGTTTAGTGATCAGTATCGTACCAGATGCGACGACGCGTTATGCGAAGTTACAAGCGGGTTCTTGTGATTTAATTCTCTTCCCGAACGTGGCGGATTTAGCCAAGATGAAAACTGATCCGAAAGTACAGCTTTTGGAACAAAAAGGTTTGAACGTGGCATATATCGCATTCAATACAGAGAAAGCGCCATTTGATAACGTGAAAGTGCGCCAAGCATTGAACTATGCGGTGGACAAAAAAGCAATTATTGAAGCGGTTTATCAAGGTGCAGGTACTGCAGCGAAAAACCCACTACCACCAACAATTTGGAGTTATAACGACGAAATCCAAGATTATCCGTATGATCCAGAGAAAGCGAAACAGCTTTTAGCAGAAGCTGGTTATCCAAACGGTTTTGAAACGGACTTCTGGATTCAACCGGTGGTACGTGCGTCTAACCCAAATCCAAAACGTATGGCTGAACTTGTGATGGCAGACTGGGCGAAAGTGGGCGTAAAAGCAAATCCAGTCACGTTTGAATGGGCT
>JAGZRY010000236.1 GCA_018381425.1 Haemophilus parainfluenzae | reverse complement strand
GTTTTGAGGTTTTCAGCACCTTTTTCTTTTGCCAGAGTATACCAGTAATAGTTGTTAATTAACGCTGCTGGGACTTCACCATTTTCAACAGCTTGAAGGGCAACACTGTTTTTCGCATAAAGTTTGCCGTTTTCTTTTAGGCCTTTTAACCATTTAAGAGCAGCATCTTTACCTTTTAATTTGGTAATCGCAACAACTTGCTCTAAGAATGCGCCTGAAGTTGGAACGTAACCAATTTTATCTTTCCATTTTGGTGTTGCGTAATCTAACACAGATTTTTCCATGTCTTTTTCAGATAATTTAGTGTGATCGTAAACCACTACACGAGAACGACCGCTTAATGCGATCCAGTCTTTTTTCGGTGCAACAGGCACGCCCTTGTGTGCTGTTTGTTTAATAGTATCTGCAGAAAGCGGTTCTAATAAGCCCGCATCAGACAGGGCTGCGAAAGGTGCAGTTTGTTCAGAAAAGAATACGTCAGCAGGGGTTTTGTCACCCTCTTCTTTTAATTGACTGGCAAGTTGATCGCTTTTCGCACTGTTTAAGGTCACTTTAATGCCTGTTGCTTTTGTAAATGCATCAGCAACAGCTTTAGAACCTTCTTTGTGCTGGCCGTTGTAAACGGTAATATCGGCAAAGCTACTTGCTGAGAATGTAAGCGCGGCAGCGAGTGTCGCAATTTTGAAAGATTTGAATGTCATTGAAAACTCCTTGTTTTATGAGAATGAATGTTTTAGTTAAGTTTGAATAGCCTTTATTATATTTATAAATTTATTTAAATGCAAATAATTCTCAAATTTTCTTTTATCAAAGAAAAAGGAGAGCGGTTAGCTCTCCTTCAATAGATTGATTACTTTGAATTTTGTTTATAGTGTGGCTGGTTGGATGTAACCACGCATTGATAATTCATGACAAATAATATCGAATAATCTTGAAAAATCATATTCTTCATCAATGAGTTTTTCATTGTTATTCATATCTTTATACCTATTTTGAATTAGGTATTTTTTGAGCGAGGTTTCTAGAACAATTTTAGTTGTTGGTTTTTCCATTTGAGACATCATATAAAGTTGAAGTTCGTTTAAATTTTCAATGCCTCCATTATACATATTGCCTAATCCGATATATTGATCTGCTCCATCTACCATAGTTTGCATATATTGAGTGAACCGTTTTGGTACATAAGTTTTGTTTTCTTCAAATTCATATATTGGATATGGTGTGAGATAGACGTTTATATAACCTAAGATAATTGCTAACAATACGGAAGAGTAAATTTCCTGTTCAGTGATATTTTCAAAACTTTTGTTGTTAGATACATAATCGGTTAATGATTTAATTGTAAAACTATCTACTTGATAGATAAAGTGTCCAAGTAATTTTGCAACGTCTTGATTATTGAATATATTACCTAGATTATTTTCTCTACCTTGATTAATGAAGGTTAATTTATCCAATAAACTTATATCTATATTCTCGGTGCGATTAATTTTATCTTGTAAATGAGCATGGCATAGTAAACTTCTTCTAAATCCTACATCGTAAAGATAATCAATACATTGTTCTTGTACGACATAATCGTTTTCTGATAATTGATTGATCATGTCACGTAAATGTTGTGGCATCCAAGAAATATATGAAAGTTGAAAATCTGTATCGCCAATATAAGCTAATTGATGTTGATATAGGCTATCAACAAATTGATTCAAATAGAGAGGATGGTTGTGATATTCAAGATATTCATGGGCAACATAATGTTCATCTTTAGTTTGAATATTATCAAAGTTTTCAATTCTGCTCTTGTTATTGTTTTTTTCAGACTCAATCGATTTAATTGCATCTGAGAATAATTGAACAACCGCTTTGCCACGACGAGTTTGCTCAGAGAGCGGTAAATTCTGAGTGTATTTATTGGCATAGAGCATAATATCACGTGCAACTTCTCGGCTTTTCCAACCGGGATAGGTGTTGTAAGAAATATAAGCAATACCATTTGGCGTTAAATTCTCACGACAAACCTCAAGTATTTTATTTTTGACATTATCAGGTACCCAAGAATAAATACCATGCACGATGATGTAGTCAAACATGCCAAATTCAGGCGTAATATCGAGAATATTTTTTGTTTCTAAACGAATGTTTGTTAATCCCATTGATTGAATAATTTCATTACCTTGAGTAATTTGACTATCTGCTAAATCAATGCCGACAAATTCCGTATCTGGATAATAAACCGCTTGAGAAATTAAGTTTCCACCAAAAGAAGAACCTAATTCTAATACTTTAGCACCTTTGAGTGCTGGTGGTGTTAATCCCCATAATGTTGCATTCCCTTCCAAAAGCGCAATGCTCGTATAAGAAAAGGGTTTTGAGTAGTATTTAAGTTCGTCGTAGCGGTTATTTTGTTTGGTCATAATCTATCCAGTTTGTCACATAATTGAGGGCACATATTATAGAGGGAATAGGGATGAAAACAAAGCGATGATTATTTCCCATGAAGTGGTAATTACGCTAGAATAACCGCAATTTTCACCAGCTTAGTATCCTCATTAGATAGATTTTCTTATATCAAAATTTCATATTCCATTCTATTTTCTTACTTCTCCCCACGTTGATTTTTCTCCATAATGTCTGGTAGAAATTTCTAATAAGGACAGATATGAATATTCAGCAAATTATTAAACAACATCATTTAGAACTCTTATTTCAACAGGGCTCTTTCGGCATAGAGAAGGAAAGTCAACGTGTATATGTTAATGGCTCAATTGTGACAACAGCACATCCGAAAGCCTTTGGTAATCGTTGCTTTCACCCTTATATTCAAACAGATTTTGCGGAAAGTCAGTTGGAACTGGTGACTCCGCCTATGAAAAAATTAGAGGACACATTACGTTGGCTCTCGGCAATTCATGAAGTCACCTTACGAACATTACCCGACAATGAATTTATTTTTCCTTTCAGTATGCCAGCCGGTTTACCGCCAGAAGATCAGATTAAGGTTGCTCAATTAGATAATTCAGAGGACGTGGCTTATCGTGAGCATTTAGTTCAATCTTATGGTAAATATAAGCAAATGGTGAGCGGCATTCATTATAATTTTCAGATTGACCCTAAGTTTATTGATGCCTTATTTCATGCGCAAAATGAAGCACAAAGTGCGGTTGATTTTCAAAATGATTTTTACCTAAAAATAGCGAAGAATTTCTTACGCTATCAATGGATTTTGCTCTATTTGTTTTCAGCCACACCGACGGTAGAGGAAAAATATTTCAGAGACAATTCTCCCCTTAAACCGCATCAATATGTGCGGAGTTTACGTTCAGGGAAATATGGTTATGTGAATGATCCGAAGATACACGTCTCTTATGACAGTTTGCAAGAGTATGTTGAGACCTTAGAACACTGGGTGAAATCGGGTGATTTGATTGCGGAAAAAGAATTTTACTCAAGTGTA
>JAGZRY010000235.1 GCA_018381425.1 Haemophilus parainfluenzae | reverse complement strand
AATCTATATCAATAATTAAGGAGTAAATATGAAATCAATTACATTACATGTAACAGGAATGACTTGTGGTGGTTGTGTGAAAAGCGTCACTAGAGTGTTGGAAGAACTTAATGGCGTAGAAAAAGCCGTAGTGACACTTGATGACGGTAAAGCAGTAGTTACCTTTGATGAAAGTGCGGTCAGTATTCCACAATTAATTGAAACAATTGAAGACGCAGGTTTTGATGCAACAGAATAAAAAAATAGCCATTCAAATCGAGGGGATGACTTGCCAATCCTGTGCTAACCGGATTGAAAAGGTGTTGAATCGAAAAGATTTTGTCTCTGAAGCAGGCGTGAATTTTGCAGCAGAGGAAGCGCATGTAGTATTTGATTCATCTCAGGCTTCAGAACAAGATATTTTGACAATTATTCAAAAAGCGGGATTTAATGGCATTCTGAAGCAAAATGTGTTACCTAGCGCATCTAATGAAACGAAGATTAGTCCGCGTTTATGGTTGCTTTTGTTCATTAACATTCCTTTTTTAATTGGAATGATCGGGATGATGTTTAATCATCATTCTTGGATGATGCCGCCAATGTGGCAATTTGTTCTTGCGAGCATTGTGCAACTTGGGTTAGCCATTCCTTTTTATAAAGGTGCGATTGGTAGTATTCGAGGTGGTTTGGCTAATATGGATGTACTGGTGAGTACTGGTACGTTAGCGATTTATCTCTATTCGGTCTTTATGCTTTTTTATCATCAGTCAATGGGGCATGATGGTGCATCTCATGTCTATTTTGAAGCATCGGTGATGGTAATTGGTTTTGTCAGCCTAGGGAAATTTCTTGAGGAAAGAACGAAGAAACAAAGCTTAAATAGTTTAGGGCTATTATTACAGCTCACCCCAAAACAAGTCAGTGTTCAACGTGAAAATCGTTGGGAAACGATTCCTCTCGATCAAGTAAAAATAGGCGATATTTTAAGGGCTAATCAAGGTGAACGTATTGCCGCGGATGGTGTTGTTGAACAAGGGAGTGGTTGGTGTGATGAAAGCCATTTAACCGGTGAATCTCAACCATTAGAAAAAATGTCTCAAAGCCCTGTGCTTGCGGGGGCAATGGTGACACAAGGTAGCCTTATTTATCGAGCCAATCAACTTGGGCAGCAAACGCTATTGGGCGATATGATGAAAGCGCTCTCTGAAGCGCAAGGTACAAAAGCGCCTATTGCTCGTTTTGCTGATAAAGTCGCTTCTGTCTTTGTACCTGCCGTGTTATTGATTTCTGCGATGACATTTGGATTAACTTGGTGGATAAAAGGAGATTGGGTTACCGCCTTAATTCATTCGGTAGCCGTGTTAGTTATCGCTTGTCCTTGTGCGTTAGGGCTTGCTACACCTGCTGCCATAATGGTCGGTATGGGCAAAGCAGTCAATGCAGGCATTTGGTTTAAAGATGCAGCATCTATGGAAGAGGCTGCGCATGTGGATACGGTGGTATTAGACAAAACAGGAACGTTAACTCAAGGAGAGCTAAAAATAGCAGCGGTTTGGCAATCACAAAGTGCGGTCTATTCTGAGGAAGATTTGTATCGTATTGCGGCTTCCGTTGAACAAAATGCCAATCATCCTTTAGCTAAAGCGATAGTCCTGGCAGCACAGGAAAAATCGCTTGAAATTCCGACCGCACTTTCAGTTCATTCAGAAGTAGGACAGGGGATTTCTGGTCATATTGATGGAATAGGTTTGGTTAAAGTAGGTAAACCGATTTATTGTGACTTAACCTTACCAGATAATATGGATCAAATTTGGCAAATTGCGAGTATTGTTGCGGTGTCTGTAGATAACAGTCCAATTGGCGCCTTTGCATTAGCAGACAGTCTAAAAGAGGATAGTTTGCAAGCGATTCAACGCTTACATCAACATAATATTGATGTGGTGATAATGAGTGGTGATCAACAATCTGTCGTTGATTATGTTGCCCAACAAGTCAGTGTAAAAACTGCACAGGGTAATTGTAGTCCACGTGACAAGGCGGCTTATATTGAGACATTACGTCAGCAAGGCAAAGTGGTGGCAATGGTTGGTGATGGTGTGAATGATGCACCCGCATTAGCAATGGCTAACGTAAGTTTTGCGATGAAATCGGGTTCTGATGTTGCAGAGCAAACCGCATCGGCGACACTTATGCAACATTCAGTTGATCAGTTAGTCGATGGATTAATGATTTCTCGAGCAACATTAAAGAATATCAAACAAAATTTATTCTTTGCCTTGATTTATAATGTGTTAGGTATTCCACTAGCAGCATTGGGCTACTTAAGTCCTGTTTTGGCAGGGGCAGCCATGGCAATGAGTTCGCTTTCAGTGTTATCAAATGCGTTACGATTAAAACGAGTGAAAATTAAATAAGAAAAGGGCGATATGAAAATATCGCCTTTTGTTTTAACTAGCTTTGTTTCCATAATGGAAGTTGAATTGTGACGGCAAGTCCACCTAAATTGCTGGATTCAGCCCATACTTTTCCATTGTGTTCATTCACAACATTATAGACAATCGTTAAACCTAATCCCGTTCCGCCAGTGGCTCTTGTTCTGGTTTCATCTACACGATAGAATGGCTTAAAGATTTTATCAAATTCTTCAGGCGGTAAGCCTAAGCCATTATCATCTACTAGAATTTGAAGGCAATTATCATCCTGCTCATTTTTATGTAAATCAATAGTTAAGAAAATACGATCTTTCGTGTATTTCAATGCATTACGAATGATGTTTTCAATTGCACTAGTCAGCAAACTTAGGTTGCCATAAATCATATGCTTTTCAGGATGTAAAATAGAGATATTCACATCGCAAGTGATCTGGCGTTGTTCTGCTTCAAATAGGGCATCTTTTATTACATCATCCCAAAGTTGGTCGATGGAAAATAAATTGTGTTCCATTTGAGAATGCATCTGTTGACGAGAAATGAGCAACAATTCGCTGATCATTTTATCCATTCGTTGTATTTCTTTTTCAATGCGTTTGACGGGTTCAATATCACCTGTTTGATGACGAACTAGCGCAGTGGAAAGTTGTAAACGCGTTAATGGTGTTTTTAATTCGTGAGAAATGGACGATAGCAGATTGTGTTGGTTTGAAATTAGGCTATCAATTGCAATCGACATCTTATTAAAGCTTTGACCTACTTCTCGTAATTCTGATGGACCATGGTTCGCTAACTCATTATCAACTTTGAAGTGCCCCAAAGCCACGCTATTCGCGGCTTTTTGCAAATTGGTAATCGGTTTGACGATGGTATGAGTGAACCACCAAAGCAAAGGTGTCGTAATAATTAACGTTAAGAGCAGTAAGATCCAAGGGTGATCAAGCATATAACGTAAGATTTCTTGTTGGCCATTTGCTCGAGACACAAAGAATAATTCGGATGCTTGGTCAGAATCACCAATATAGACTTTAAAAGGTCCTGCAATTTG
>JAGZRY010000234.1 GCA_018381425.1 Haemophilus parainfluenzae | reverse complement strand
TGTTGTGAAAAACTGTGATGTAGATGCAAAAGCAACTGCAAAAGCAAACCAATAATTAACGCTAAAAACGGCCGGCATTGACCGGCCGTTTATTTTTGAGAATGTATGAGTATTATTTTAGGCATTGACCCAGGTTCTCGTGTAACGGGTTATGGTGTGATTAGACAAAATGGCCGTCATTTGGAATATCTCGGCAGTGGAGCAATCCGCACGCAGGTGGAAGATTTACCTACACGCTTAAAACGAATTTATGCTGGCGTGACAGAAATCATCACACAATTCCAGCCCGATATGTTTGCCATTGAACAAGTGTTTATGGCTAAAAATGCGGATTCAGCTTTAAAACTGGGGCAAGCACGTGGTACAGCAATTGTGGCAGCAGTGAATCATGATTTACCTGTATTTGAATATGCGGCTCGTTTGGTGAAACAGACTGTTGTTGGGATTGGTTCTGCAGATAAAGTTCAAGTACAAGATATGGTAACACGAATTTTGAAGCTCTCAGATAAACCTCAGGCAGATGCGGCAGATGCTTTAGCTATTGCGATTACCCATGCCCACACCATTCAACATTCTTTGCATATTGCTAGCTCGGTCAAAACGACAGAAACACACGAAAAAATGACCGCACTTTTAAAAACAAGATACAGCCGAGGTCGATTTAGATTAAAAATTTAACTGGATTAATATCCAGTTTTATTTTATTCTATGCAAAATTTTTTTACGTGGAAATCTTATGATCGGTCGTTTAAAAGGCATCTTATTAGAAAAACAACCTCCTGAAATTTTGCTTGATGTACAAGGCGTAGGTTACGAATTATTGTTACCAATGACCAGTTTTTATGACTTACCCGAAATCGGGCAAGAAACTACTTTATTTACCCATCTTGTTGTGCGTGAAGATGCCCATCTTCTTTTTGGATTTGCCCAAAAAACTGACCGCACTTTATTCCGTGAATTAATTAAAACCAATGGTGTTGGCCCTAAATTGGCACTCGCGATTTTATCAGCTATGTCAGTAGAGCAGTTTGCTTACGCTATTGAGCGAGAAGAACTGTCAAAATTAGTTAAAATTCCTGGTGTGGGCAAGAAGACGGCTGAACGTTTATTGGTAGAGTTAAAAGGGAAGTTTAAAGATGTTCGCCAAAGTGATTTCTTTGTGGAGAGCAAGCATATTCCTTCAACGTCAGAATTGCGCCAAGCTGAAAGCTCAGCTGATGAAGCGGTTGCTGCATTGGTTGCATTAGGTTATAAACCAACCGATGCTGAAAAAATGGTGAAAAAAGTCGCTAAAGCGGATTTAAGCAGTGAGCAATTAATTCGTGAAGCCTTAAAAGCCGCATTATAAAGATTAAACCAATATGATCGAAGCAGATAGAATTATTAGTAGTCAGGCAAAGATGGATGAAGATGTCATCGATCGTGCGATTCGTCCAAAGCTTTTAGCCGATTATGTGGGACAGCCACAAGTGCGAGAGCAGATGGATATTTTCATTAAGGCGGCAAAATTGCGGCAAGATGCCTTAGATCATCTTTTGATCTTTGGTCCTCCAGGTTTAGGAAAAACGACGCTAGCTAATATTGTGGCAAATGAAATGGGTGTGAATATTCGCACAACATCAGGTCCTGTTCTTGAAAAAGCTGGCGATTTGGCAGCAATGCTGACAAATCTTGAACCCCATGATGTGTTATTTATTGATGAAATTCACCGTCTATCCCCTGCGATTGAAGAAGTGCTTTATCCAGCAATGGAAGATTATCAGCTGGATATTATGATCGGTGAAGGACCAGCGGCACGCTCAATTAAATTAGACTTGCCACCTTTCACATTAATTGGTGCAACAACTCGAGCGGGTTCTTTAACTTCGCCACTACGTGATCGTTTCGGTATTGTTCAGCGTTTAGAATTTTATTCCGTTAAAGATTTAACGTCTATTGTGACAAGAAGTGCCTCTTGCTTAAATTTAGAATTAGAAGATAAAGCGGCTTTTGAAGTGGCGCGTCGTTCGCGTGGCACGCCTCGCATTGCAAACCGTTTATTGCGTCGCGTTCGAGATTTTGCTGATGTACGTAATGATGGCATGATTTCGGCAGACATTGCGAAACAAGCGCTTTCAATGTTAGATGTAGATGATGCTGGCTTTGATTACTTAGATAGAAAATTGCTTACCGCAGTGATTGAACGTTTTGATGGTGGGCCAGTTGGGTTAGATAACTTGGCAGCAGCAATAGGTGAAGAACGAGACACTATCGAGGATGTTTTAGAACCTTACTTGATTCAACAGGGATTTTTACAGCGAACCCCTCGAGGCCGAATTGCGACTTTGTTAACTTATCGACACTTCGGACTTCAGAAGCCATCAGAATAAGAGATATAAAAAAGGACATATTGATATCAATATGTCCTTTCTTTTTGAAACCTGCTTAGTTAGTTCCTTCAGTTCCTTCAATATAGCTCTTCATACTATTTAATCTTGCTAAACCCACATCACAGCTTTTTTGCTGAGTCGCTAATTCCATTTCAAGAATTTGCTGTTTACTTTGATTGAGTTTGCTTTTGATTTTACCTACTTGAGTATGAGTACCCGGCTGTTTTTCTGCTTGGGCAATCAAATTTTCTGTTTCTTTAAATAACTGTGTGCATTGTTGTGGAAGAGCAGCTTTGTTTTCTGTAATAGGTGCTGCAGTGGCAGATAGTGCCATAGAACCGAAAAGTGCGGTCAAAATTACACAAATTTTTTTCATTGTAAATCCCTACAAATCTTTCCAAATATTATTGGGCTAAAAAATAACAAAATCTTGTCACCCTGTCTAGTGATTATTTTGTCTATTTCTTTTCAATAAAGTTTCCTTGTGATAGAGATAAATTTTTTCATTCGAGATAAATATGCAAGATTTGATGTAGATCAATTTCGCTATAGTTATGCCAAATAGGGTATTTTGTAACTTATATCAAAAAATGTGATCAAGATAACGGTTTTTTCTGTTTTTTATCCTCATAAATAGTAGTAGAATATGGCAAGTTTTTGAATATTTATATTGTAATCGGTTACTGTATTCTGTTTTGAGAATAGAAAAGGCAATTATTACGTAAATAATTCAATATTTCTTAACAATTTCTGTTGAGTAGTTTGGGGTGGTTATTTGGGGTTATCCCTGGTAATCATAAAGTGAAAATCTTGTAGATTTATACAAGGAGTTGAGATGTTAGACGTTGTTGATCTCTCACGCTTGCAGTTTGCATTAACTGCGTTATATCACTTCATTTTTGTACCATTAACATTAGGTTTATCTTTCGTTCTTGTGATCATGGAAACCATTTATGTTAAAACGGGCAAAGAAGTATATAAAGATATGACTAAATTCTGGGGTAAGTTATTTGGTATTAACTTTGCTCTAGGGGTAACGACCGGTATTATCATGGAGTTCCAATTCGGGACAAACTGGTCTTATTATTCTCACTATGTAGGTGATATTTTCGGTGCGCCATTAGC
>JAGZRY010000233.1 GCA_018381425.1 Haemophilus parainfluenzae | reverse complement strand
AGAAGCGATGCATCCTGAAGCACATCATGAAGAAGAGAATAACAAGAAGAAAGTCAGTTATTTGGGTGTATTAATCCAAATTGCGATTTTAGATATTGTGTTTTCTTTAGACTCAGTGATCACAGCCGTAGGGATGGCAAATCACCTTCTAGTGATGATCTTAGCAATTATGATTGCAGTAGGTGTGATGATGTTTGCGGCGAAACCAATTGGTGATTTTGTTGATACCCACCCAACATTGAAGATTTTAGCCTTAGCATTCCTAATTTTAGTTGGAGTAAGTTTAATGGCTGAAAGTTTGGATATCCATATTCCAAAAGGCTACATTTACTTTGCAATGGGCTTCTCAGCAGTAGTTGAAATGCTCAACATCAAAATGCGAAAATCACTTGGTCATTAAATCATATAAAAAGGCGGAACAATGTGTTCCGCCTTTTTTTAGTCATTATAGAATACCCCTTTCCCATATAAATACAGCGTGACTTGTTCGCCAGTATGATATTCGTTAATGAGATCTTCATTGATATTCAATTCATAACCACCAACATCAATACAAATATTGATAGCTCGTCCTCTTGATTCAATTCGCTTAATCTCACCTTTAAAAGAAGCGGTCGGATCTTGGATTTTTTTCGCAAGAGAGAATTGCTCAGGGCGGAATAACACTTCCCCTTGCGTATGGCCATTTCCTTTATTTTCGATGGCAATTTCACCTAATTGACAGGTCGCGATGCCATCGTTTTTTAATGTTGCAGGAAGAATAATGCTTTCCCCAATAAATTTGGCAATAGACAAATACTGAGGTGACCAATACAGCGTTTTAGGTGTCGCAATTTGGAGAATTTTTCCTTCTTGAATCACTGCGATTTTGTCTGCATGGCATAGTGCTTCATCACGATCATGGGTCACGAATACGGCAGAGGAACCACTTTCTCTTAATACTTGTAACATATCGTAACGAATTTGATTTCTTAGATGTTCATCTAACGCACTAAATGGCTCATCAAACAGGATTAATTCAGGGCTTGGTGCAAGTGCTCGAGCAAGTGCGACACGTTGCTGTTGACCACCGGAAAGCTGGTGAGGAAAACGATCAGCTAAGCTGCTAATGCCCGTCAGTTTCATCACTTCCTGTATGCGTTGTTTTTCCTCTTCCGTTTTTCCTTTACCATCGCCTAAACCATAAGCAATGTTGCGGTAAACATTTAAATGAGGGAATAACACGCCTTCTTGTACCACATACCCTAATTTGCGTTGCTGGGTTGGCACATTGAGGTTTTCTTTAAAAATAGGTTGATCTTTTAACCAAATCTCACCGCTTGTTGGTTGTTCAAAACCAGCAATGCTACGCAATAAGGTGGTTTTCCCACAACCGGATGCACCAAGAAGAAACAGAATTTCACCTTTCTCTAATTGCAGAGAGATATTGTGCAGAACCTGGTGCCCATTAAAGGATTTATTCAAATTTTTAATGTCGAGTAATGTTGTCATTTTTATCTTCTCGTTATTTAAAACCGTATCGTTTCAGTAAAAATACAGGAATCCCTGAAAATAGCACTAACATAATGGCATAAGGCGTTGCTGCCGCATATTGTGCATCAGAGGTATATTCCCATACGGCGGTTGAAAGCGTTTTAATGTCATTAGGGGTCAGTAATAGGGTTGCAGTGAGCTCTTTCATTAAGTTTAAGAACACTAAAGCAAACGCAGCAGCAATCCCTGGTAACATAGCCGGAATAACTAAGGTACGGAAAATATAAAAGTTGCTACGACCTAAGCTTTGTCCTACCTTTTCAATGTTGCTAGACATTTGTTCAAGCGAACTACGCAAGGTGGTTTGTGCCATTGGCAAATAAAGCATAAAGTAGGCGACGATAACCATGGCAAAGGTTTGATAAAGCGAATACGCATAGTTGATGGTAAAGAAAACCAACGATAATGCGATAACAAGCCCTGGCACAGCGTGAAGTAGATAAGGGATTCGATCAAGCCAAATCGTCAATTTACTGCGATAGCGCACTGCCGCCCATACCAACGGTAAGGCACAAATAACGGTAAGTGCAGCACCTAGTGTTGATATAGTCAGTGAGTTTGTGAAGGCGGTAAAAAATTCCCCAAAATCGACCGCACCTTCAATGGAACTTCCCACGGTTAGCCAATAAATCAGCATAGTAATCGGCACACCAATACTGAGCACAAAAATGGTCGTGAAAAAGCTCACGACTAAAATTTGTTTTCCTGCTGAGAGCATTTTCAACGGATAGGGGCGTATTACACCTTTGCCGCTTTGATAGAGTGTTTGTGTACCTCTAAAACGAATTTCGCCCATCACCACAAGGATACAAATGACCATTAACACGCCAGAAAGTAAGGCGGCGGTGTTGTTATTAAAGGCCATTTCATATTCTTGGAAAATCGCTGTAGTGAAGGTTTGATAATTTAAAATAGACACGGCCCCAAACTCTACCAACATATGAAGCGCAATTAATAATACGCTGCTACCGATAGCGGGTTTGAGTTGTGGAAAAATGGCATGCCAAAATGTATAAGCCTGGCTTTTAGCCAATGAAAGGCTCACTTCTTCTAAAGAGCGGTCGAGTCTTTTTAAGGTCGCCGCGACAGGGAGATAAGCAAGCGGGAAAGAACTCAGCGTCATAATGCCGATGGTTCCCCAGAAGCCTTCCACTCTGAAGGTGAGACTGATCCACGTAAAACAGCTAACAAAAGCCGGAATACAAAGAGGGAGCGTCATGGCTACTTGGAAAAAGCCTTTTCCCCAAAAGCGATAACGTTCTAATAAAAACGCACATAGTGTGCCGAGAATAATGGCAAAAAGCGTGACAAATACCATTAAAAGTAGAGTATTACTGAGCAATTCCCACATTCTTGGGCGCCAAAGTAATTCAATGCTACGAGCCAATCCGACATCTGCAGCACGCTCAATAACATATAAAAAAGGTAATAATAATGGCAAACTAATCAGCACGATTAAGGCTATAAGCCAGCGAGGTGGGCGATTAGACACAGAAAAATCCTTTAAAATATTAGTGTAGAGTAAGTAGAGTAAGTAGAGTAAATAACAGAAGGGCGTGTATTACACGCCCTATATTGCATAGCGAATTAAACTTATTTCAAACCAGCTTCTTCAATAAGTTTATTTGCGTTGTCTTTGTCTTCAGAAGTCGTTGCCGAAACAACAGGCGCTTCTAATTTTGCATAAGGTTCCATATTAAATGGAGAAACCACATCGGTACGAAGTGGGTATTCTGCACGTACTGAAACAAACGCTTCTTGTCCTTCTTTACTTGCTAAGAAATCAACGAATTTTTTCGCTTCCTCTTTATTTTTAGAACCTTTTAATACAGCAGCACCAGAATAGGTCACTAATGCACCAGGATCTTGATGACGAATAAAGTAAAGACGGGTTTTGAGGTTTTCAGCACCTTTTTCTTTTGCCAGAGTATACCAGTAATAGTTGTTAATTAACGCTGCTGGGACTTCACCATTTTCAACAGCTTGAAGG
>JAGZRY010000232.1 GCA_018381425.1 Haemophilus parainfluenzae | reverse complement strand
AAAACCAAACAATGAACATATCTTCTGGTTCAACAGTTTGATAGCCTAAATTTTCAATCAACACTTTACGAGCTGCTTCAATTGCTTTTGTTTGTAATTCGTACATATTTTTAGTCTCCTTTAAAAAATACTAACCATACTGTTTTACCTCTGCGTTGGCCAAATTTTGGCTCACTAGGAAGTAACCCTTTAACCATAGGCAATGTTATTTGTTCTTCATTCCATTTAAATATCATCGTTCCATTTGGTTTTAGTACTCGCCAACACTCAGATAACCCTTGTTTAATATCCTCTTGCCATGTTTGTTCTAATCGACCATATTTCAATGCCAAGAATGATTTATCACCTACTTTTAATAAATGTGGTGGATCAAACACTACTAAGTAAAAGCTCTCATCTTCAAAAGGCATCTTGCGGAAATCTGCAACAATATCAGGTTTTACAATTAACTTTCTACCCTCACAAAGAGTTGTATTTTCTGTTCTGTTATCCATGTATACAGTATCTTTGCATTCCCGATTGAACCAAAACATTTTACTACCACAACACGCATCCAATATCTTCACTAGCATTCCTTTATTAAATCCGATTTAACGCCTTCCATTCACTTAACGTAAAAGTGGAAATACTATGTTTCTTAGCAAATTCAAATTCGCCATTACAACCTCGGCTAGACTCCCACTCTGGACACAATACTAAAATGTCACAATGTCCAAGCAGGCTTAAACAGATATCTAAACCTTTTTGATACTCAGACCCCGTTAGATATACATATCCAAAGTTATGTATAGGGGAGACGTAATCATGACTAGCATCATTTAAAACCAAGTCTCCCATGATCACATCAATCTTTTTACGATTGCTTTCCTTACCTCCATACGGATGAGCAACATAAACTAATTTTTTCTTCATAGCATCAACCTTTCAACGTTTCAATGTGTACCCAAATACCTGTTACTGGATTCCAATACTTTTCTGTAATTTCACTACAGACTTGAGCATCATCATTCCAGTAATTTAATTTGGTCATACAGTCCTTAAATAATTTAATAAGATTATCTGTATCTGGCCGAGTGGTTTTCCAATGCGGTGCTTTGCAATTCGCTTTACCGAAACACCACTTGGTAACCAATCGAATAGGTCCCTCTAATGGTTCACTAGGAACATGATCAACTAAACCATCTAAAAATATTTGTTTAGCTTGTTTCAACTTATCGGATTCATAAAAGATAGGCTTACCATGTTGTGTATTCACTTGCTTAGTTTGATGTGTAACAGTAGGAACCTTTTTAAGAGGAATGAAAAATTCAATAATCAATAACTAATCCTCCTTTATTGAGAATTTAATTGATAATAACCAAACCAATTTTCAAAGCCCTTTTGTAATGTAGGGTTCAACCTAAGGGGAATAGGTAAGAAAAGGATGATTTTAGAAATCCTTTTCCTTACCCCCTTAGCTTGAATCCACTTTACATTGGGACAAATACATACAAGGACATACACTTATATATATAAGAGCGTCTGTCCCTAATTTTGTCCCTATATAAACCTCAATTTTCATCAATTGGTTTACATTCTAAATTAGGGTCTATAAGCTTACCAAGATTGATATTATAAACAGGGCTTTCTTTTAAATAACGACGTAATGTTTTTTCACTTACTTCCATAAGTTCGGCAACCCGTTTTATTTCTACTTGTCCAGTAAAACCATTTTCTGCATCAGCAATATTGAATGCATCAACAATTTGCTCTTTCTTCTTTTCTTTAGCAGCTTTTTTGCGTTTGTTTATAACATTAGCGCCCTTTTGTTGTGGGCTATCAAATTGAGCCATTGCAAGGAACCCGTTTGTATCCACTTTATGAATTGGGTAGTCAAACCATAAATCTACCGGTTTAAACTTAGGATATTCTCGGAGTGTTCCTTCCATTCGCCATGCAGTACATTGGCTAGTATCAATAGGAGCATCTTGGAGTTTATCCTCGTTCATGTTCTCGAGTTCAAGTTCTAGTAAGTCAAGTAATGCATCTGGATCACGAGCGAATACACCAGAACCAGATGCACGGTCCATAGACCGCTTACCAGTTTGGCTCCCCTTTGAATGGTGATGACAATAAATAACTGCGCATTTAAGTTCAGTACATACCTTGTCAAACTGATTACAGAAATTAGCCATTTGATCAGCACTGTTTTCGTCACCTGTAATAACCTTATAGATAGGGTCAATAATGATAGCTTTGTAATTACGCTTTTGGGCTCTACGGATAAGTTTAGGAGCCAATTGGTCCATTGGTAAGGACTTACCCCTTAAATTCCATATGGATATATTCCCAATGTTTGTTGGTTGCTGTTCAAGGGCCTCGTACACATCTTTAAACCGATGCAAGCAGGATGCCCTATCAAGTTCCAAATTGACGTATAGGACCTTACCTTGTGTACAGTCAAATCCAAACCACGGCTTACCTTCGGCAATGGAAATGCATAATTGAATTAGCGCAAATGATTTACCCGCCTTAGATGGTCCGGCAATGAGCATTTTATGTCCTTCACGGAGAATCCCTTCAATTAATGGAGGTGCAAGATCTGGCATGTTATCCCATAATGCGTCAAGTTCTTCTGGTTCCGGTAAATCATCATTAACGGATGCGATCCATTCTTCCCATTCCTTATAGTTTTCTTTGCCAATGTTGGTTGCCATAAGGAATTGGGGGTTACCACCTCGCATAACGCCCGGCATTCTAGATAGTCGACTAGGATTACGATTCTTTTTATCTGGTTTAAAGCCATTCTTTTGAGCAATGGAATATATAAAGTCAACACGCTTTCTGTATTCCTCATAGGAGTAAGCATCTACTTTAACGATTGCATGAATCGATTTACCACCACTAAATACCATGGCTGCAATTGGTAATTCTAATTGTTCAAGAATAGCTTTTTGCTTTCCGAGCGACATGTTGTCAGATTCTAATAACATATACCGAAATGCGGTTACGTTATCATTTTTAACCCCTTTACCATCAATTGGATTAAAGCGAATCCATGCACCCATTTCTTTGTTAAAGGTGCCAAACACATTTTCTAATTGCGTTGTGCCGTTAATACCATCTAGGATTTGTTGTACCGTACGGCTATAATTTCCCATCGTAGGAGACTGTTTTCCGTCCGGTAATGCAAATGTATTAACTACATATCCAACGTACTCCTCCGGCTCAAATAACGTAGTCAGATATGTAACAATATCTTGTTTACGTTGCTCTAAAGGATATGATTTAGGAATATGAACATCAGATTCTTCTATCCAGTTCTTATCAACGACTTGATATTGTTCCGGAGTTGTCGCCAATACCATGGAATCAAAACTTAATGCCTCATTATTTTCAAGCTTACGTTTAGATGTCCATCCGTTTTCTTTTGCCATTTGAGTGATCGTTGCACCGGTAACAAGTTTTCCAGTATACCGACCAAATGATTCCCATTTAGCAGCACATTCACCTTCATGGAATCGTTCTCCATCATCTGCAGACCATTCTTCCCAT
>JAGZRY010000231.1 GCA_018381425.1 Haemophilus parainfluenzae | reverse complement strand
CCATTAGTGAAAGAACTCGCACAATACAAAGTGGAATTACACCCATACACCGTGCGTAAAGATGCGTTACCTGAATTCTTCACTGACGTAAATCAAATGTACGATGCGTTATTGAATAAATCTGGTGCAACGGGTGTATTCACCGACTTCCCAGACACTGGCGTTGAGTTTTTGAAAAAACAAAAATAATACGTAAGTAAAGTAAATAAAAAGAGCGGTCAAAATTTGTTATGATTTTTGACCGCTCTTTCTTAACATTTATGAATGTTCAAAAATAGAAGTGCTTATTCTATAAACTTTTATAGTCATTAGCTTTCTGTCTTTAATTTTTTACTGTTATCAGATTTTTTACAGCCATCAGATCTTTTACTGTCATCCGATTTTTTATTATCATCCGATTTTTCATTATCATCAGATTTTTTATTGTCATCGATGTTTTTGCTACCATCAGCGCAGTACTTTCATCACTAGCATCTTTGCTATTTTTATTAAGATAACCTCTTTTCATAAATTTAATATCTTCAGATGTTAAACTTAAACATCTAGAGAAATCTAAATTTTGATCGTTAGCCTTCTCATTATCTGTCGTTTCAAAATCATGCGGACAGATTACTCTCATATTTCCGATATTCAAAATAAGATACCCATTGATATAAGTATAAGTTCTTTCATTAATAGTTCTCACGCGTTTTTTGTATTTATTACTTTCTATCAACTCTAGAAAATCTCCGTTTTTCAAAAGGTACCATCCGCTTTGTGATGGGCTTTGAGCAATTCCTGTAGGTTTTAATATCATTCTTTGTAACTTGAATCCATTTCCCACTGTAGCTAGAGCTATAAATAATAGGATATAAATCATACCTAAAGCACATAAATAGGCCGTCAAGTTAATATCCCACAAGGCAACCCAGAAACTTACTATTGAAAATAACAAATAAATAATAACTAAGCAAAAGAATAGTTGATCAAGCCCCCCCGATGCCTCAGAAATTATATATAAAGGAAAAACAAAAAGAATAGCGCTAAAAGCATACAATAAAGAACAAGTAAAAATAGCTTTCTTATTCTCACTAAACTTACTTCTATTAAAGAAACTAAAACATAGAAGCAGCATGAAAAATAAAATAATAATAAAAATACCTAAATAAAACCTCCCATCTGGCTCTAATTCATCAGAAAAACGAAGAAGCATTGAAGATAAAATACACAACATTAAAAAAGGTTGAATTATAACATATAAAACCTTGTTACCACCAATAAACTCACGAAATT
Source organism: Haemophilus parainfluenzae (assembly GCA_018381425.1). Lineage (GTDB taxonomy): Bacteria > Pseudomonadota > Gammaproteobacteria > Enterobacterales > Pasteurellaceae > Haemophilus_D > Haemophilus_D parainfluenzae_O. The sequence goes on along the minus strand of JAGZRY010000231.1, from coordinate 2,265 downwards.
TATTGTCATTAACCAATAAAAGCCTAAAGACAAAAGATGGCAGATTTAAGTTAAAAGAAAAGCCAATAAACAGCAATAATATCAATAATATACCAGGAGAAGAAAAACTTATCTGAGAAAATATATCCACCCTCTCAATACTTCCTAAATAACAAAAAATAAACATAATTCCAAAAAAAGATGGAATAACCATTAATCTTGACCAATTATCCGAAATTATTTTTAAAACATTTACAATTTCAGTATTAGATTTAGAATCATTAGACATATATTTACTCTCATTATTATAATTATAGATAAAAAAGGCCTGTCATTTATCTCAGCAAGCCTTTCAAAAAAGTCAATTAAGCAAACTGCTTTTTATTCTCTAAATAGCGTTTTGCACATTCTGCTGCAGCAACTAAGCCACCTGCCATCATAATAATATCTTTAATCACGAGTCGGCCAGCAGCTGAGAGATATGGGAAGCCATAATTAGGTGTTGGGAAGTCCCCGCCTAAATTAGGCACCCAGGTTTCTGGCGTAAATATCAGGAACGACAGCGTGACTATCGACATACCAAAGGTGAGTAAGCCTCCGAATAAACCTAATGTTGGAGACCAAATGCCCGCTAATACTAAAATACCAATTGTCACAATGATTGCGCCAATAATATAAGAAGCGGTATAGGTACCATTAGCTTTATGCCATTCGATATTTTTTGCAACCATTTTGCCTTCAGGGTTTTTATATAAGGTATATTCTTTCACTAAAACACCCTTATCATTTTCCACTGTATTCGCACCGTTTTTATAAAGGAAGCTTAAGAAAGGACTATTTGACACAAAGTGTGCAATACCATCTGCCTCATATTGGCAAACTTTTAAACCTCCAATCCAAACCATCACAACACAAATCGCAATACGGATAAAGTTAATAAATTGGCATTGCAATGGCGCAATAATATTAGCTAGCAATGTAACTAAACTACTCATTAAGAACTCCTTATATAGTTCAATGGATATAACGGGCATAATGTCCAAGAATTTTCATATAAAATATTTATATAAATTATTAACAATATTACTCTCTAATATTGTTGGCATTTTTTTATTGATCAGATTTATGTAATAAAAAAAGAGATACCAATTTCTTAGTGTCTCTTATTTTTAATTAATTTTCTGTGAGCAATCTCACATTATTTGAAATTCACTCTCGCATTTCTAAAAATTCGCATCCAAGCACCATCTTCAGACCAATCTTCTGGATACCATGAGTTGCTCACAGCACGGAATACACGTTCTGGGTGTGGCATCATCGCAGCGATACGACCATCAACGTTAGAAATGGCAGTAATCCCTAATGCCGAACCATTCGGGTTGGCTGGATAGGTTTCTGTTACATTCAAATGGCTTTCGATATATTGTGCCACAATCAAGTTTTGCGCTTGAAGTGCGGTCAAATTCTCAGGTGTTTTGAATTCTACACGACCTTCACCATGAGAAACGGCTATCGGCATATGTGAACCCGCCATGCCTTTAAACCATAATGAGTTGGTGTCGTTGATTTTCACCATCGCCGCACGAGCTTCAAAGCGTTCTGATTTATTACGCACGAAACGTGGCCAATTTTCTGCACCCGGAATAATTTCCGCAAGGGTGGAGATAAATTGACAGCCGTTACATACACCTAATGAAAGGGTGTTTTCATTGGCGAAGAATTGGCTGAATTGATCGCGTAATTGTGGGTTAAATAAAATGGATTTCGCCCAGCCGCCGCCCGCGCCTAATACGTCACCGTAAGAGAAGCCACCACAGGCCACCATCGCATTGAAGTCGTTTAAGTTGTAACGGCCTGCCATTAAATCGCTCATATGAACATCAATCGCTGCAAAGCCTGCACGGTCAAAAGCCGCTGCCATTTCGACATGGCTGTTTACACCTTGCTCTCGCAACACTGCCACTTTCGGTTTCACACCTTTGCTGATGTAAGGCGCGGCAATATCCTCATTCACATCATAGGTTAAGTGGGCGGATAATCCTTTGTTGTCTGTGGCTTTTTTCGCTTCAAATTCTTGATCGGCACATTCTGGGTTATCACGTAAGCGTTGCATTTGGTGAGTGAGTTCTGCCCAAATACCGCGTAATTCAGAGCGTTTTTCGCTTAATAGTTTTTTGCTGCCTCGTGTAATTTCAAAACGATCTTCTGAGCTTACAGAACCGAGTTCATAAGTTAAACCAAGCAAGTCATAGGCTTTTAATACCTCACGCACGGCGCTTAATTCAC
>JAGZRY010000230.1 GCA_018381425.1 Haemophilus parainfluenzae | reverse complement strand
ATAACGCCAAGAACGTTTACCAAAACCTAAATCATCTTTTCCAACTAACATGCCCATACCTTCAGTGAAAGTACCGTTACCATCTGGAATGAATTTTACATTGTGTGCTTCTTCTGCCTCTTTCCAGGCATTCATAACGAAAGTATCATTTACTGACACCACTAAAATATCATCTACACCATGTTGTTTGAAAACAGGTGCAAGCTCGTTATAACGTGGTAAGTGAGAAGATGAACAAGTTGGCGTGAATGCACCTGGTAATGAGAAAACAACAACTGTTTTGTTATCAAATAATTCAGATGTGGTCACATCAACCCATTGATCACCTTGACGAGTACGGAATGTAACTTGTGGAACTTTTTTTCCTTCCATATTAGACATAATGTGTCTCCTCTGTGAGTTAAATTAATTAGTCCTAAAAACTTGATAGGCATTATAGAAAGTTTTGTGATATAGTCATAATCAATTAATTCTATCCTTTTAATTGACATATTCTATAAAGTGAGAACCCTATGAATATTCGTGATTTAGAATACTTAGTAGCTCTTTCCGAGTTTAAACATTTCCGTCGTGCGGCGGATTCTTGCAACGTTAGCCAACCCACTTTAAGTGGCCAAATTCGCAAACTAGAAGATGAATTAGGCATTATTTTACTTGAACGTACTAGCCGTAAAGTACTCTTCACGCAATCAGGTATGTTACTTGTCGATCAAGCTCGCACTGTATTGCGCGAAGTAAAATTACTCAAAGAAATGGCTAGTAATCAAGGTAAAGAAATGACAGGTCCATTACACATTGGATTAATCCCAACTGTTGGCCCTTACCTACTTCCTTATATTGTACCAACATTGAAAGAAACTTTCCCAGATTTAGAAGTATTTCTTTACGAAGCCCAAACTCACCAACTATTAGAACAATTAGAAACAGGTCGCCTAGATTGTGCGATTGTGGCTCGCGTACCCGAAACTGAAGCGTTTATCGAAGTGCCTATTTTTGATGAAAAAATGTTACTCGCTGTATCCGACCAACATCCTTGGGCGTCAGAAAGTAAAATTGCCATGAATACCTTAAAAGGGCAAGAAATGCTTATGCTAGATGACGGGCACTGCTTACGTAATCAAGCACTCGATTATTGTTTTACAGCAGGTGCCAAAGAAGACTCTCACTTCCAAGCAACTAGCCTTGAAACGTTGCGTAATATGGTAGCAGCCAATGCGGGTATCACCTTTATGCCAGAACTTGCGGTATTAAATGAAGGCACGCGTCCAGGTGTAAAATATATTCCTTGCCATTCGCCAGAACCGTCTCGTACTATTGCTCTCGTTTACCGCCCTGGTTCACCATTACGTAATCGCTATGAACGCGTTGCAAGTGCGGTCAGTGAACAAGTTAAATCGATTTTAGCGAATAAAAAATAATTTATCATAAGCTGAGGAAAACCAAATGGCTGGTGTTCGAGCAATTCAAAAAGAAAAAACCCGTCGGGCCTTAATTGACGCTGCATTCAATCAGTTGAGTGCAGAAAAAAGCTTTTCTAATTTAAGCTTACGTGAAGTTGCGCGAGAAGCAGGCATTGCACCAACTTCTTTCTATCGCCACTTTAGCGATATGGATGAGCTCGGATTAGAAATGGTAGATGAAGCAGGTTTAACTCTCCGTCAATTAATGCGCCAAGCACGTAAACGCATTGATGCCGGCGGCAGTGTCATCCGTGTTTCTGTTGAAACCTTTTTTGAATTTATCACTCACAGCACTAACGTGTTCCGTTTACTCTTACGTGAAAGTTCGGGGACTTCTCAAGCCTTCCGTACCGCAGCGGCCCGCGAAATCAAACACTTTGTGGATGAATTAGCTGAATACATTGCAAAGAAAAATCACTATTCTCAATATGTCTCTTATGTACAGGCAGAAGGCATGGTAACCATCGTATTCACAGCAGGCTCCAATGCCTTAGATATGACGAAGGCCGAACAAGATTTGCTAAAAGAACGTGTAATCTTACAGCTCCGTATGCTCGCTAAAGGTGGCGACTTCGCCGCTCATAAAGAAAAAATGATGCGAAAATAGACCGCACTTTTCAACTAAAACAAAACACCCGCATCTTTGCGGGTGTTGTTTTATCTAAAATAGGGAATTATTTACCATCCCAAGCTTTAATCGCATCTAAACGTGCTTTCACTTTGCTGCTTGAATCACCTTTGAAGTAATCTTTCGCTAAACCACCTTCAAAACCGCCGTAGTTCGGGTTAGGTAAAACGATGAATGTTTTACCAAATTTCGCTTTGTTTTGTGCAACGAAATCACGACGTTCTGCATTTTGTTTACCATAGATCGCATCACCGAAGTCATCTAGGTTATCACCCACATAAACGACGATTTCATAACCTTGTTTTTCAATTTCTTCAAAACGCGCTGCTTTTGGTGATTTATCTTTTTTCAAGTAAAACGCTGAATCTTCAACACCATTAAAACCTAAACGTTTCATGTCATCAATCGTACCCGCTTTTTCATTGCTGTCTTTACGATTAGACACATAGAACATTTTACCGCCGTGGGTATTTACATAGTTATTGAATTCTACTGCACCTGGTACCACACCTGATTGACGAGCTTCTACCCAACGAGTCCAGTCTTTGCCATCAAATGGCTTATTGTTTTGCACTTGCCAGCCAGCATAAGGGCTGTTATCTAGCATGGTTTCATCTAAATCCACCACAACAGCTTTTTTCTTACCTTTTTTCACTTTAGCGTGATCAAATGCCACTTTTGCTGCATTGTATGCTTGGTAAGAAAGGGCCTGGTATTCACCTGATTGTTGAATCCAGTTAAGACCTAATACCGCTTGTTGTTGAAGCTGCGCATCCGCTTCTGCGCTCTTATCTTGAGTCGCACAACCAGTTAAAATAAATGCTGACATCGCTGCAATAGCGGTAAGTTTTAATGTTGTTTTCATTGATTGTTCCTTCTGTTAAAAAGTCATAATGACAAGCAAAAGTATAACAAGCCTATTTGGGCAGTGGCTATGGGTTTATCAAACTTTATAACTAATTTGTGAGAAAGATCACATTTTTCACTTTTAAGTTATCCAACAAGCACGATGAAATTATTTCAAAAATCATCTTATTTTTAACCGCACTTTTTCATCGCATTTCGCTGTATTTCACGGTAAACTATCCAAAGTTTTCAGAAATAATAGGTAATTTATGCGTCTTTTCATTGGAATTTTAGTGGGTATTCTCGTGCTATTTCAGTACGATCTTTGGTTTGGTAAAAACGGCTATTTTGACTACAAAGATGTGGCAGCTCAAATCAAAGAGAATAAAGCTGAAAATGAAAAGCTCTCACAAAGAAATCAAATGATTTCCGCCGAAATTCAAGGATTAACAAAAGGCTTTGAATCTATTGAAGAACGTGCACGCATGAGCCATGATATGGTCAAACCAAACGAAGTGTTCTATCACATCGTCAAAGAGCATAAATAATGAGCCGCGAAATTATTGCCGTCATTCCTGCTGCAGGCGTTGGAAGCCGTATGCA
>JAGZRY010000229.1 GCA_018381425.1 Haemophilus parainfluenzae | reverse complement strand
TAATTTAGTGGCGATAAAAGGCAAATATTCTACACGCTCAAAAGCCACATTATTTTTCTGCCAATAATAGGGATTTTTAGTTAAGTGTATGCTTTTCACGCTTTCGCTTTCGATCATATAAGCCCCGTTTGTCACCGGGGAATCAGGATCGCGATATTGAGGCACAAGACTGATATGCGCCAACATTTCCGGTAAATAAGGCGTTGCTTTATCGAGCTCAATGCGTAAAGTGCGGTCATTTTCCGCATAAATTCCTAAGCTCCTGAAAGGTTTATTTTTCTCTAAAACGCCTTTCGCATTTTTTAAATTGAGATAAGCTAAATAAGATCTTAAAGGACTATTTGATTGAGACAGTGCTTGCCAAGAAAGCATGACATCTTGGGCAACTAAAGGATCGCCATTTGACCAACGAAGCCCTTCACGCAAGGTAAAGATCCAGGTTTTGTTGTCTTTTGTTTGCCAACTTTCTGCGATACCCGGCACTATTCTCCCTTCCGGATCATAAGCGGTTAAACCTTCATACAAATCACGTAATAAGCCCTCTTGTTCTGGATAACGAACAAACCAAGGCTCAAAAGAAGGAGGATGAGTAAACGCCCGAGTCAGTAAAGTACGGTTCGGTTTTGAAGTATTCTCTTGTTTGATAGACTGGCTTTGTGTTGGTTGCTCTTCCGTTGCCGTATTTGTAGATTTAGGGCTGTTTAATTTATCACAAGCACTCAATCCAAAAACGATACCGAAAATGACCGCACTTTTAAGCCAAGTAAGGAAAGAATTATCCATTTTTAACGTCTTCTGTTTTAATCCAAAAGAAAAAGAACCAATATTTTACCGCAATTAAAATGGCAATGATCGTTCGACCCACAACGCTTGGGGTAAAATAAAAGCCAATTAAAAGCATTGTGGTTGAAAACGTTAGAATAGAAATTTTTGCTTTTTTCGTCAATGCACGACGTTCATTAAAGGATTTTAGGTGCTTTTGATAAAGCTTCGTCCCTAAAAACCATTGCTCTAAACGAGAAGAACCTTTCGCAAAAGAATAAAGTGTAAGCAGTAAAAAAGGTGTTGTCGGAAGAATAGGTAAAAAAATACCAATAACACCTAATATTAAAGAAATGCATCCAAGAGCAACATACATGGCCTTGGTTAAAGAAGTTTTTGGGAAAAACTTAAGTGAAACAACACCTACAACGATCGCAAGAGCAATGATGCCAGAAAAAATGATAATAGAAAAAAAGGAAGTGCCGTCCATCATAAATCCTAAATAAAAGTGATACGCAATTATCACTGATTTTTTAGATTTTTCAACCTTGATATTATAGAATTTGCCGCAATTTATTAAAGAAACTATTAGCAAAAGGAATATTTATGTCTAATCCATTACTTCATATTGAAGGCTTACCTCCGTTTTCTCAAATCAAACCGGAGCATATTCAACCAGCAATCCAAAAGCTCATCGAAGAAAATCGTCAAGCCATTGAACAAGTTTTAAAACAACCGCACTTTACTTGGGAAAACTTTATTGAACCGCTTTCTGAAGCAGGCGAGCACTTAAGTCGTGCTTGGTCACCGATCTCCCATTTAAATTCAGTTAAAAACAGCCCTGAATTACGTGATGCGTACCAAGCTTGCTTACCACTACTCTCTGAATACAGTACTTGGGTAGGCCAACACGAAGGGTTATACAATGCCTATTTATCCTTAAAAAATAGCCCTGAATTTGCGACTTATTCCGTCGCACAAAAGAAAGCCATTGAAAATGCACTACGTGATTTTGAGCTTTCAGGTATCGGTTTATCCGAAGAAAAACAAAAACGTTATGGTGAGATTGTTGCTCGCTTATCTGAATTAAGCTCACAATTTAGCAATAATGTGCTCGATGCCACTATGGGCTGGGAAAAAGTCATTGAAGATGAAAGTGAATTAGCAGGTCTTCCTGAATCTGCATTACTTGCGGCAAAACAATCTGCCGAAAGTAAAGGCTTAAAAGGCTATCGCTTTACGTTAGAAATCCCAAGTTATTTACCCATTATGACCTATTGTGAAAATGCAGCATTACGCGAAGAAATGTATCGTGCTTATGCGACTCGCGCTTCAGATCAAGGTCCAAACGCAGGTAAATGGGATAATACGGCGATTATTGAAGAAATCATGACGTTACGCGTGGAATTAGCTAAATTGCTAGGTTTCAATACCTATACTGAACGCTCACTTGCTACCAAAATGGCAGAGAATCCACAACAAGTGTTAGACTTCTTAAATAACCTTGCGGATCGTTCAAAAGCACAAGGTGAGAAAGAATTAGCTGAACTCAAAGCTTATTGTGAAAAAGAATTTGGCGTCACTGAACTTGCGCCTTGGGATATCAGTTTCTATTCTGAAAAACAAAAACAACATTTATATGCGATCAATGACGAAGAACTTCGTCCTTATTTCCCTGAAGATCGCGTTATTTCGGGTTTATTTGAATTAATTAAACGTATTTTTAATATTCGTGCAGTTGAACGTTTTGGTGTAGATACTTGGCACAAAGATGTACGTTTCTTTGATTTAATTGATGAAACCGATAAAGTACGCGGCAGTTTCTATCTCGATCTTTATGCACGTGAAAATAAACGTGGCGGCGCATGGATGGATGATTGTATCGGCAGAAAACGCAATGCCGACGGTTCAATTCAAAAACCAGTTGCCTATTTAACGTGTAACTTCAACGCGCCTATTGGTGATAAACCTGCGCTATTCACCCATGATGAAGTCACCACTCTATTCCACGAGTTTGGTCATGGTATTCACCATATGCTCACCAAAGTTGATGTGCCAGATGTTGCGGGTATCAATGGTGTACCTTGGGATGCGGTAGAACTTCCAAGTCAATTTATGGAAAACTGGTGTTGGGAAAAAGAAGCGCTTGATTTTATTTCGGGTCACTTTGAAACGCACGAACCATTGCCAGAAGAAAAATTAAATCAACTTCTCAAAGCGAAAAACTATCAAGCGGCAATGTTTGTGTTACGTCAGCTTGAATTTGGCTTGTTTGATTTTACCCTTCATCATACTTTTGAAGTGGGTAAAGCTAACCAAGTGCTTGATACCTTAAAAGCTGTGAAAGATAAAGTTGCCGTGATTAAAGGTGTTGAATGGGCAAGAGCGCCACATAGCTTTAGCCATATTTTTGCGGGCGGTTATGCGGCCGGTTATTACAGCTATTTATGGGCTGAAGTGCTATCTGCTGATGCCTTCTCTCGTTTTGAAGAAGAAGGGATTTTCAATCCAGTTACGGGTAAATCCTTCTTAGATGAAATTCTCACTCGCGGTGGCTCTGAAGAACCAATGGTATTATTCAAACGCTTCCGTGGACGTGAACCTCAACTAGACGCATTGCTTCGTCATAAAGGCATTGCAAACTAATGAACTAAAAAAGAGCGGTCAAATTTTTGACCGCTTTTTATTTTTCCAATATGCTGAAAATAAAAAAGCCCTCGGTAATCCGAAGGCTTTTATTTTTACTATCGTAATAAAAATTAGCGACGTAAACCTAAACGAGCGATAGTGCTTTGGTATA
>JAGZRY010000228.1 GCA_018381425.1 Haemophilus parainfluenzae | reverse complement strand
TCTAAAGGAGTTTTTTGAAGAAAATATTGAGATAAAGCAAGATTTGGAGATTTTTAGGAAAAAATAAAAGGCTTATTTGATCTCACTCAAACTATTAAACAAGCCATCATCTTGTTTTGGCATTTGGAGATAAAATCCTTGCTGAGTAATTTTTTCCATTATCTCATTTTTATCTGCATGGACAAGCGGTTTACTTCCCTTCAAATTGAAAGGCATAAGAAACTGCGGCTTACCAAAACTCTGCATTAATATATCCGGTACAGCTGAAAAATCATCTCGTTTCGAAATATAGAGGTAACAGCCTGGCTTACGTAAACTTTTATAAATTGCACATAACATTTTATTGCTCCAAAAGAAAAAACCTACCAAATAATCTCTGATAGGTTTTCATTTTACAAAAGTTTAATTATTTAGTCACAGCATCTTTCACTTCAGCTGCTTTATCTGCTGCCGCATCTTTTGCTTCAGAAGCTGCATTTTTCACTTCTTCCACTTTAGAAGACATTGCTTCTTTTGCTTCAGCCATTTTGTTTGCTGCGGCATCTTTAACTTCTTCAACTTTAGCTACTGCTGCATCTTTTGCTTCCGCAACTTTTTCTACTGCAGCTTCTTTTGCAGAATTCATTGCATCAGTTGCAGCATTTTTAACATCAGTTGCAGCATCTTTTACTGCATCTTTCACATCGTTAGCTGCTGAAGCTGCAGCATCTTTAACTTGTGTTGCAGCGTTTGCTGTAGCATCTTTTGCTGCTTCAACTTTTTGAGCTGTTTCTTGTTTATCAAAACAACCGGTTACAGCTAAAGATGCACCTAATACTAATGCGGCTAATACTGATTTTTTCATTGTTACTCTCCATTTTATGTTTATGGTTAAGAATTAATCCAAAGCCATTTGCTTTGTGCAACTTAGTCTACGCAAAAAAACTCAAAAGAAAACACCTGCAAAAAAAATTTACATTTCTAAAGACATAACTTTTTGAGACTTTCTTAAAAAACAACTCATAATCCAATGATTTTAAATAAGTTAGATAAAAGTTCCGCAGAAAAATTTTATTTTTTGTAAAGATAGAAATTTATCTTTTTTGTATTTTTTTTAATCAATTTAATCATTTTCATTTGGATAATGAAAAGCTTCAATGCTGCCTTTTTCACCATTCCAGTCAATTTGAACTATCGTTGAAGGATAAAAACTAATTGGATTTCGCTTACCGTAAAGCTCGGAAACAATACTCCCCACTAAAGGTAAATGAGAAACGAGCAAAACACTTTTAATGCCTTCTTCTTGCAAGACAGATAGATAATCTGCCACCATCGTAGCATTACCATAAGGTGTAACCCCACTCCAAATTTCGACATCATTAAGTGTGTTATCTAAGGCTGAATTCACAAGCTCAAACGTTTCTTGTGCTCGTACATAAGGGCTGACAATCACTTTCTGAACTGAAAGTGCGGTTGAATTTAGATGATTTTTAAGCCATTGACCTTGTGATATTGACTGTTTACGCCCATAGTTATTTAAATGCCGCGCCTCGTCAGATGAAGCAATAACTTCCGCTTCTCCGTGACGCATAACAAAAATTTTCATATATTGGCTTTCCTAAAAATAATAAAAGATAAATTTTATAGATCAAAAATGGGGGCAAGCCCCCACTTTATTAATTTGCTTTAACTGCTTCTGCAATTTCTTCTGCACATTGTTTTGCAAGTACACCGTCTTCACATTCAACCATGACGCGAATAAGAGGCTCAGTACCAGACTTACGTAATAAAATTCGACCTTTACCTTCTAAGCGTTTTTCCACATCAGCAGCTACTGCTTTTACTGCTTCACTTTCTAATGGATTTGCACCGCCCGCAAAACGAACATTAATCAGCACTTGAGGGAACAATTTCACCGCACTTGCAAGCTCGTTTAATGATAAACGATGTTGAACCATTGCGCTTAATACAGCTAGTGATGCAATAATACCATCACCTGTCGTGTTTTTATCCGCGATAATAATATGGCCTGAGTTTTCTCCACCTAATGTCCAGCCATGCTCTACCATTTTTTCTAATACATAACGGTCGCCAACGTTAGCCCGCACAAAAGGTACGCCTAACATTTTTAACGCAATCTCTAAGCTCATATTACTCATTAATGTGCCTACTACCCCACCTTTTAATTGGCCTGAACGTAAAGCTTCACGAGCAATAATGAAAAGGATTTGGTCTCCATCCACTTTATTACCTAAGTGATCCACCATCATAATACGGTCACCATCACCATCGTAAGCAAGACCGACATCCGCTTTAGTTTCAAGCACTTTTTCCTGTAATGCTTTTACGTCGGTTGCACCGCATTTTTCATTGATATTGATTCCATTTGGATCTGTACCAATTTCAATCACTTCCGCACCCAACTCACGTAATACATTTGGTGCAATGTGATAGGTTGCACCATTTGCACAATCCACCACGATTTTATAACCATCTAAACCAAGGTGAGCAGGGAAAGTACTTTTACAAAATTCAATATAACGTCCTGCGGCATCACTGATACGGCTTGCTTTACCTAAATCAGCAGACTCCACGCAATCCATTGGCTGATCAAGCATGGCTTCAATTGCTTCTTCAATATCATCTGGTAATTTTGTGCCTTGTGAAGAGAAGAATTTAATCCCGTTATCATAATAAGGGTTATGTGATGCCGAAATGACAATACCCGCTTCTAAACGGAAAGTGCGGGTTAAATACGCCACGGCAGGTGTTGGCATTGGACCGGTAAATGCGGCAGTTAAACCAGCTGCTGCCAAACCTGCTTCAAGTGCAGATTCCAACATATAACCTGAAATACGAGTATCTTTCCCTATTAACACAGTGCGAGAACCTTGAGATGCTAAAACCTTACCCGCAGCCCAACCTAATTTCAATGCGAAATCTGGCGTGATTGGATATGTACCTACTTTTCCACGTACACCATCAGTACCAAAATATTTACGATTTGCCATGTTTATTCCTTATTAAATTTGAATAATGATGTTGTAGAAATCATTAGTTCTACAACATATAAAATCTGTTAGTTTTTTACGCTTGTTGCGTTGCCTGCCATACCTTCAAGGCATCTGCCGTTGCAGCTACATCATGTACACGCAAAATTGTCGCACCATTTTGAGCCGCAATTAATGCCCCGGCTACACTTCCTACAACACGTTCAGTCACGGGCTTATCTAATACAGCACCAATCATCGATTTACGTGAAAGCCCTGCTAAAACAGGATATCCGCTTTCACAGAAGTGAGCCAACTGTTGTAAAAGCTTGTAGTTATGCTGTACTGTTTTACCAAAACCAAACCCCATATCCCAAATAATATTTTCTTTAGCAATGCCTGCTGTTAAACAAGCTTGAGTTCTATCAGTTAAAAACTGATAAACATCTTGAACCACATCATCGTAATGTGGATTAGTTTGCATTGTACGAGGTTGTCCTTGCATGTGCATAATACAAGTGGGTAAATTCAACTGTCCTGCTATTTCGAGTGCGCCAGGTTCACGTAGCGCACGAATATCATTGATTAAATCCATGCCGACCTTCGCCGCTTCTTGCATTACCACAGCTTTAGAAGTATCAACTGAAATCCAACAATCAAAACGCTTTTTTAC
>JAGZRY010000227.1 GCA_018381425.1 Haemophilus parainfluenzae | reverse complement strand
ATTTCTTGAATACGATCTGCATAACCAAAGTGTGGCACACGAATTTCAACATCCGCTAAACCTGCCATTTTACCGCCATCTTTACCTGTCATCGCAATCACTTTCATGCCTTTTGCTTTCGCCGCTTCAATCGCATTTAAGATATTTTTAGAATTGCCTGATGTTGATAATCCGAATAAAACATCGCCTTCTTTACCCACTGCTTCAACAAAGCGAGAGAATACATACTCATAGCCAAAGTCATTACTTACACAGCTTAAGTGACTCACATCTGAAATCGCAATTGCAGGATAACCCGGACGATTTTCACGATAACGCCCTGTCAGTTCTTCTGCAAAGTGCATAGCATCACAGTGAGAACCGCCATTACCGCAAGATAATACTTTCCCGCCATTTTTAAAGCTTTCGGCTAACAATTTAGCTGCTTTTTCAATGAGTTTGATGTTGTTATCATCTGAAACAAACTTATTTAGTACATCTTGTGCTTCCACAAGCTCAGCTTTAATTTGATCAAAATACATTTTATTCTCCTTAAAAATTAAATTCGAAATAGCGTTGGCATTGTATAGCGTTCATTTCAAATAATCTAGCGCTCTTTCTTATCTCTCTATTTTCCAGCTTACTTCTCATTATTTTGCGATACGAATCACAAATTCAATTAAAAATGCTGTAAAAAATGACCGCACTTTTTAAACTCAAACAATTTAAAGGAGAGATTATGCGAGTAGTTTATTTATTACTTTGTATGCTATTCAGTCTGATAACTTGGGCAAATGATAGTGATTTAATGCTATTAAGCACCTATGAGAACCAAGATATTCAAGGTTGGGTAATGTCAGAAAAATTAGATGGAGTACGAGGTTATTGGGATGGCAAAGCGCTATTAAGCCGTCAAGGATTACCCTTACCCGCACCCGCCTATTTTACTGCTCAATTTCCGCCTTTTGCCATTGATGGTGAGCTATTTAGTCAACGCAATCAATTTAAAGAAATTGCTTCTATTACGAAATCCTTTAAAGGTGATAATTGGGCAAAATTAACACTTTATGTTTTCGATGTGCCTAATGCCTCAGGCAACCTTTTTGAACGTCTCAAAACCTTAGAAGATTATTTGAAAAACAACCCTACGTCTTATATCAAGATTATTCCACAAATTCCGATACGAGATAAAACACATTTATTCGAGTATTTGCATGAAATTGAAGGGAAAAAAGGTGAAGGAATTGTGTTACGTAATCCTAATTCTCCTTACGAAAGAAAACGCAGTACACAAATTTTAAAGTTAAAAAGCACTTATGATGAAGAATGCACCGTGATAGCACATCACAAAGGAAAAGGACAATTTGAGAATATACTCGGATCGATTACCTGTGAAAATCATCGTGGAAAATTCAAAATCGGTTCAGGATTTAATCTGAGTGAGCGCGAAAATCCACCACCTATTGGCAGCACGATTACCTACAAATATCGTGGATTCACCAACTCCGGAAAACCTCGTTTTGCCACTTATTGGCGAGAGAAAAAATAAGAACGGTCAAAAACATTGCTATTTTTGACCGCTCTTTTATGTTTAATAACTCAATTATAGATGTTGATTAATAAACGCCGCTAATTGATTTTTTGGTAACGCACCAACTTGTGTTGCAACAAGTTGGCCATTTTTGAAAAGTAGTAAAGTTGGGATACTACGTACACCAAATTGACCTGCCACTAATTGGTTGTCATCTACGTTGATTTTAACGATTTTTGCTTTACCTGCGAATTCAGGTGCAATTTCATCTAAAATTGGCGCAATCATTTTGCAAGGGCCACACCAAGGTGCCCAAAAATCCACTAATACAGGGATATCAGATTGCACAACCGCAGTTTCGAAATCTGCATCAGTAATATGTAATACTTCGCTCATTTTTGTTTCCTTATTTAATAAGGTGCTGACAAATCAACACCTAGCGTTAATTGATGTTATTCATAATAGCACAAGGCATATTGAATTGCACAGATTAGTCCGATTGATAAAAACTAACTATTTAAGCTGTGCAAATGCCTGTAATAAATCGGCCTTGATGTCTTCCACATCTTCTAAACCAACAGAAAAACGCAATAATGTGTTTGTAATACCACGGGCGACGCGTTCTGCTTCTGGAATATCCATATGGGTTTGGGTTGCTGGATAGGTAATAAAGCTTTCTGTTCCCCCTAGACTTTCAGCAAAGGTAATCAATTTGATTGATTTTAAGAAAGTATTCACCCAATTTTCATCTTTCAAACGGAAAGAAAGCATACCGCCTTTGTTTGGATATAACACACTATCAATTTGTGGCTGTTGACGTAAAAATTCTGCAATTGCCTTCGCATTATCTTGATGGCGTTTCATACGTAATGAAAGAGTTTTCATTCCGCGCACGGTTAACCAAGAATCAAACGGCGAAAGTACGGCACCTGCACCATTTTGAATATAGGCGATACGATCACAAAGCTCTTGTCCTTTTGTAATAATCAAGCCCACTAAGCTATCATTATGCCCTGCAATATATTTTGTACCGCTATGAATGACAATATCCGCGCCTAAATCTAATGGACGAGATAGCACAGGAGTTAAGAAGGTATTATCCACAATCATTAACAAGTTGTGTTTTTTCGCTAACTTCGCAATTTCTTCCACATCACACTCTTCCATTAATGGATTTGATGGGGTTTCAATAAAAATTGCTTTTGTATTCGCTGTAATAGCGGCTTCAATTTCAGCTAAAGAAGCGGTATTCACATAAACGGGTTTCACGCTGTTGTTATTTTTATAGGCAAAATCTAATAAACGATAAGTTCCACCATATACATCACTTGACACAATCCATTCATCAGGACCTTTAAATAGGTTCATCAACACTTGAATTGCCGCCATGCCGGAGGAAAAGGCAAAACCACGATCACCATTTTCTAATTTTGCTACGGTATCTTCCAAAACAGTACGCGTTGGGTTTTTCGTGCGGGTATAATCAAACCCAGTACTTTCGCCAATCCCATGATGTCCATAAGCCGTTGAAAGATAAATTGGCGTTGAAACCGCACCAGTGCGCTCATCACTGCGATTCCCCGCCTGGGCTAATAATGTATCGATAGAATATTGTTGTGTCATAATTTACCTCTAAATATGCAAAAATTTGACCGCACTTTTCTTGATTTAATGGCGAACAAAACGTTCCAATTTTGTCATAAAGCCACTCACGATAAAAGTAGAAATTGAAAACTCTGTGAAAATTATATTCTTGTGTCAAATTTTGCTGTAATTTCAACCGAAACGAAGATTTTTTCAACATTTGAATTTTTTTTTCAGATCTTCGATTGACAGAATTTCAAATTCCCGTAAAATGCACCGCACTAACAGCGTATGCGGGAATAGCTCAGTTGGTAGAGCACGACCTTGCCAAGGTCGGGGTCGCGAGTTCGAGCCTCGTTTCCCGCTCCAAACTAACGGCGTGTTAGCAAAGCGGTTATGCACTGGATTGCAAATCCATGTAGCTCGGTTCGACTCCGGGACACGCCTCCATAACCACGCAGTTAGTTAATCACTCGATGCCCGAGTGGTGGAATCGGTAGACACAAGGGATTTAAAATCCCTCGCCTTTCGAGGCGTGCCAGTTCAAGTCTGGCTTCGGGCACCAT
>JAGZRY010000226.1 GCA_018381425.1 Haemophilus parainfluenzae | reverse complement strand
TTAATGTTAAGAAAATAGTTTTTATATCACCTAAGTATAAATATTTATAATATGAAAAAAGTTATTTTATTATCTTGTGTATCAAAGAAAGCAAATGAAAAGGCAAAGGCAAAAGATTTATACCTTAGTCCACTATTTAAAAAGAGCCTAGCTTATGCCTATAAACTTAAGCCTGATGCGATATATATTCTATCGGCAAAGCATCATTTACTTGAGTTAGATAGTGTAATAGAACCTTATGATGTAACGCTGAATAAAATGAAAAAAAATGATAGATTGAACTGGGGCAGAAAAGTTATTGAGCTACTGAAATGGAAAGTTGACTTAGAAAGTGATCGATTCATTATTTTAGCGGGTAATAACTATATTTTACCAATTAAAGATAGCTTAATTCATATTGAACAGCCGTTCTATAAAATGAGATTAGGTGAGAGATTAAGTTTTCTAAATAAAGAACTAGAGGATTATAAAGAAGAATGACTTCATTAGCTTATGAATTACATTGTCTGCTGAATAAGAAAGAACGATTTAAGTTTCCTTTTGGCAAGTTTAAGCTGCCTAAGAATGGTATTTATATCATCTTTGAGAAAGGTGAAAATTTTGGAAAAATGGACAGAATAGTGAGAATCGGTACTCATACAGGTGAAAATCAGTTACGTTCACGTCTGATGCAGCATTTTGTCAAAGAAAATAAGAATAGAAGTATTTTTAGAAAAAATATAGGTCGCTGCTTTTTGAACATAGAAAATCAAGATTATTTAGATTCATGGGAACTTGACATAACTTCAAAAGAAGGAAGAGAAGATAAACTGAAAAGGATTGATCTTGAGTTTGAAAAAACGTTAGAAAAACGTATTAGCCAATATATTCAGGATAATCTTTCGTTTTGTGTTTTTGAAGTTAATACTAAAGAAGAGCGCTTATTTTGGGAAAGTAAAATTACTTCAACACTTTCTAATGCTGCTAAATTTGGTGAAATTAAACCTTCAGAAAATTGGTTAGGTAATCACTCTACAAAAGATAAAATTAGAGAAAGCGGCTTATGGCAGGTTAATGAGTTATATAAAGAAAGTCTAACTGAAGCTGAATTAAAAAAACTAGTGGCTCTTGTGAAATAATTATTTAGGCCTAGATATTTTATTCGTAACTGTATAATTGGGGAAACTATGCGAAAGCGTTGCCTGTGGGCTTTGATTATTTTGTTGCTGTTGATCGTAGTAAGCGTTGGCTTAGTACGCGTTTTTGCGACCCCAAAACATGTAGCGCAACTAACGAATCATTTTTTATCACCGCATTATCACATTGAATTAGCCGATGACTGGCAATGGGAAACAACAGGTTTAACGCTGCCAGAGCTAAAAGTGAAAACAGATCAATGTACGCTTGTGAACCTGAATAATACTCAGGTGACTTGGTGGAATACGCATAGTCTTGATGTTGAAAAGGCTAGCTTGAATTATGATTGTTTAACCCATTTACCCAGTGATAATGCTGAAAAAACACCGCCAAATTTGACCGCACTTTGGGCGGCATTACCTATTTCTGATGTCAAAGTTAAACACTTTCAATTAACGAATACCGAAGCGCTGAAACAAGCCGCTTTGCAGCCTTTTTTATCGGCTGACTGGGCGTTAGATGCAAACTATAACGGCAACCAATTAGCACTTGAAGCGCAAGCGAATAATGATGGGCTTGAGCTACATCACCAATCTACTGTTACTCCACAAGATGGTATTTTCCAATGGACGGGGAGTAGTGAAATCAAACAAGCGGGAGATAAAACCTACGATCTTCAGTTCAGTGCAAATTTTGAGCCTGATCTTTCTCAACTTCCTCAACAAGGAAATGTTTTATTCAATTGGAATAACCCTGAACTGGCTGTAACCAAAGGCGAGGCAAAAGTGTCGTGGCAAGGTACAGATGGGCAGTTGAACGTTCAAGACTTAACGGCAAATTCGCCGTTGTTAGATGTGCCTTTCATATTTACCAAAGATGGCGTGGATATTTCGTGGGGGAAGTTTTATTGGACTTTCGATAGCTATCAACCAGTTAAAGGCTTTCTTGGGTTATCTATTCACCGTGCTGCAGAAGGCTTATTGCCATTAAGCATTGATATGAACGTGATCTTGCAAACCTTTGGCGAAATGGGCAAAGGGGAGATTGTGATTTCAGGAAAAAATGGCGAAATCGGTGGGGGCGATGACAATAACGAATTGGATTTTGAGCTGAAAACACGCGGGGATTTACGTTATAACGCTACCGTGGCGCAAACCAATTTAACCTATCATCTCGGCGGGCTCTTCACACATCCAGTGGTGTATTTTTATCCGGGTTCCGTCTTTAAAATGGATACCGTTCAGCCAGATACCAAGTTGCACGTTCGTTTGCCATTGGATGATATTATTATTGATCGGTATGGCGTAGAGGGACGCTTACAAGCAACCTTAGAGGGAACAACGGCTCAGTTTAATTATTTAGATTTAAAATTAGATGGGCAAGCTCATGAATTTATTGCTGGTATTAAAACGGTATTTGATTTGCGGGCAGATGATCAGAAATTGCTCTCATTGGAGAAACAAGCGACAAACCGTTGGGATTGGACAATCAATGGCAGTGCAAACTGGAAATCTTTAAATACACCAGTCAAAATGGAAGGTAAAGGCTTTTGGGAAGCCGATCATATTGAATTAAATCAACTTTCTGCACGTTCTAACGAAGTGAAAATGAAAGAGGTGAAAATGGCACCACTTTCATTGGAACTTAAAGATCGACTTCGTTGGGATTATGAAAAAGAGCATATTCGTGGTTTGTTACAAGCAAAAACGGATTGGGTTGAATTGGCTTATGGCGGTCGTTTTGTTTCGCCGATTTTCGGTTTAGGTATTGAAGGAAAAAGCATCAATCATTTCAATTTGGCAGGGGATTTAAAAGCGGGTGAACTTGGTCCGTTGGATGTATCAGCCGTGTACCAAAATACCGCACTTTCAGGCAAAATCAGCTGGAAAGAACAATCCGCAAAAGTGTTCCAATCACTTTTCCCTCAACAATGGAATTGGATAATTCATGAGGGCAGCATTAAAGGACAAAGTGAATTCGCAATTAATGGCAATGGCGTGAAGATGAAGGGGGAGTTGAATCTTAAAAATGGCAAAATCACTATGCCAGATGGTGAAGTTTATGGTTTGAATATTCGCTTCCCAATGAATTATGAAAACTCAGCATTACAAGTGTCTTCAGGTAAACCAATTCATATTTCGACTAAGAATCTTCGCTATGGGGCGCTTTCTGTAGTAAATGGAGAGCTGAATTTATTCGGGCGTTATCCGAACACCATGAAAAATCCGCTTACTTTGAGAAATGTGAAACTTTCCTTATTTGATGGCGTATTGACGGTGCCTCAGCTCACTTTCCCACAAAATAAAATGGCGACACTTTCTTTTACTAATATTGATTTAGCCCAAGTGTTAGCTTTAGCACAATACAATCAAGTAAGCTTAACCGGCCGCGCCAATGCGACCCTGCCATTTTGGCTTGGACATAAGGAATGTTTGATTTGTAATGGTACATTGGAACAAGTGGGAAATGTATCCATCAAATTAACCGATGAAATGGTGAAAGGGCTGAAAAAAGGTGGTTGGACAGAAAATATTTTGGTGGATTTA
>JAGZRY010000225.1 GCA_018381425.1 Haemophilus parainfluenzae | reverse complement strand
TCTGGAATTAATCGAGTTTCCACTTCAAAAGGATCCACCAACGCTTGTTCTAACCATTGTTGTAATTCGGGAATCCCTTGATCTTGATACACACCACTTGATGCGCGATCTGATACTGAAACCAAACCAATTTTTAAAAGTGCGGTCATTTTTTTCCTCATTTTTATACGCAATAAACAGCGTCATTCTACCCTATTTTATCTTTTACCAAAGCATAAAAAAGCCATTTAGCTTTCACTAAATGGCTTTTCATTTTACAAATTATTGTCTGGCTTGAACTTTGCCATCCACATAATCCACGGTGACCACTTTACCTGGTAATAATTGACCAGATAGAACTTGTTGAGCCAAGCTGTTTTCGATCTCTTGTTGGATTGCACGTTTTAATGGACGCGCCCCATAAATTGGGTCGTAACCGACTTCACCAATGAAATCTAATAACGCTTCGGTAAACACTAATTCGTAGCCACGAGTTTCCATACGTTTTGCCAAACGTTCTAATTGAATATTGGCTATTGCACGGATATTTTCTTTACCAAGTGGATGAAATACCACGGTCTCGTCAATACGGTTGATAAATTCTGGACGGAAATGTTGGCTAACAACCGACATCACTAAGGCCTTCATTTCGCTATAGCTTTCGTCTTTGCTGCCTTGGATTAAATCAGAACCCAAGTTAGAGGTCATGATCACCACCGTATTACGGAAGTCCACAGTACGACCTTGCCCGTCAGTTAAACGACCATCATCTAACACTTGCAACAAGATGTTGAACACATCCGCATGGGCTTTTTCAACTTCATCTAATAAGATCACTGAATACGGACGACGACGAACAGCTTCAGTTAAATAACCGCCTTCTTCATAACCAACATAGCCTGGAGGTGCCCCGACTAAGCGAGAGACACTGTGTTTTTCCATAAACTCTGACATATCGATACGCACCATCGCATCTTCACTATCAAATAAGAATTTAGCCAAAGTTTTGCAAAGCTCGGTTTTACCTACACCTGTTGGCCCTAGGAACAAGAAAGAACCAATTGGGCGATTAGGATCGGAAAGACCGGCACGACTACGACGAATCGCGTTTGCTACCGCATCAACCGCTTCTTCTTGACCAATCACTCGTTTATGTAGTTCATCTTCCATGCGCAAGAGTTTTTCTTTCTCGCCTTCCATCATTTTTGATACTGGGATGCCTGTAGCTTTAGAAAGTACTTCTGCGATTTCTTCATCTGTGACGCGATAGCGTAAAAGCGTCATTTCTTTTCCTTCGCTGGTTTCAGCTTGCTCAAGTTGCTTTTCAAGAGCAGGGATGCGGCCATATTGCAACTCTGACATTTTAGCTAAGTCACCCGCGCGACGAGCTTGTTCTAGTTCGGTTTTTGCAGTATCTAATTCTTGTTTAATATGTTGAGAGCCAGAAAGCGTTGCTTTTTCAGATTTCCACACTTCTTCAAGTTCGGCATATTCACGTTCTTTTTCAGCTAATTCTTTCTCTAACATTTCTAAACGTTTGCGACTTGCTTCGTCTTCTTCTTTTTGTAACGCCTGTTGTTCCAATTTTAGTTGGATAATACGACGTTCAAGACGATCAAGCGGTTCAGGTTTAGAATCTATTTCCATACGAATGCTAGAAGCAGCTTCATCGATCAAATCAATCGCTTTATCTGGTAACTGACGATCAGAAATATAACGGTGTGAAAGCGTTGCCGCTGCCACGATTGCTGGGTCAGTAATATCTACGTGATGATGAATTTCATAGCGTTCTTTCAAACCACGTAAGATCGCAATGGTATCTTCTACACTAGGCTCGTCCACAAAGACTTTTTGGAAACGACGCTCAAGTGCGGCATCTTTTTCGATATATTGACGATATTCATCTAAAGTAGTTGCCCCCACGCAATGTAATTCACCGCGCGCTAAACTTGGTTTTAATAAGTTACCCGCATCCATCGCACCATCGGTTTTACCCGCGCCGACCATAGTATGAATTTCATCAATAAAGAGGATAACGCGACCTTCTTCTTTCGAAAGTTCATTGAGCACCGCTTTTAAACGTTCTTCAAATTCACCGCGGTATTTTGCACCAGCAATCAACGCCCCCATATCTAATGAAAGTACGCGTTTATTTTTCAAACCTTCTGGTACTTCACCATTTACGATACGTTGTGCCAAGCCTTCCACGATAGCGGTTTTACCTACACCTGGTTCACCAATTAACACTGGATTATTTTTGGTACGACGTTGTAATACTTGAATCGCTCGACGAATTTCTTCATCACGCCCAATCACAGGATCAAGTTTGCCACTTTCTGCACGAGCGGTTAAATCAATCGTATATTTTTCTAATGCTTGTCTGCTTTCTTCTGCATTTTGATCGTTCACGTTTTGTTCCCCTCTAATTTGCTGAATGGCTTGCGAAATTTGCTCTTTTTTCGCTCCGCACTTTTTCAAAATATCGCTGAGCGCTCCCCGTTCTTCTAAAGCTGCAAGCAAAAACAATTCACTGGAAATAAATTTATCTTGTTTTTGCTGAGCTAATTTGTCACATAAATTCAATAAGTTAAGTAATTGACGAGAAATTTGCACATCACCGCCATTACCCGACACTTGTGGCAATTTATTCAATTCGGCGTTTAATTCATTACGCAATAACGCCACATTCACACCACTGGTCGTTAAAATTGGTGCAATTGAACCGTCTTGTTGATTTAAAAGTGCGGTCAATAAATGCACTGGTTCGATAAACTGATTATCTTTACCTAGCGCCAATGATTGTGCTTCACTGAGTGCTTGTTGGAATTTTGTGGTAAATTTTTCAATATTCATATGCTTATCTTCTCCTGATTAAATTCTTGGAGTCATCCCCCTTTACGAGTTATTAGATAAGACCCTTTTTTAGTATTTCAAGAGAAAAAATCGACAATTTTTAATTTTTTCTATCAAATTTTATTTCTTGATAGGTTTAAGCAACTAAAATTCGGTGGAGAGGCACGTCCCACGCTTCTGTTGGAAGTTGTCCGACCTGTTGACATTGATGGGCTAATCCCACAGGAATAAAAGAAGAATTTTTCCAATTTTGTAAGGTTCGGTCATAAAAACCACCGCCCATACCAAGACGATTCCCTTCTTTATCAAAAGCGACAAGTGGTGTAAAAAGAATATCTAATTCATCCAAAGGCAATACATTTTGCACATTGAGTTTTGGCTCCCAAATGCCAAATTTATTTTTCAGCATTGGTGTATCTGGCAAATAACGTAAGAACAAAAGATGGTTAGGATTGAAAGGGTGTAATACTGGCAAATAAACGTGTTTATCTTGTGTCCAAAGGGTTTTGACAAGTTTGTCCGTGGAGATTTCACCATCAAAGGAAACATACAAGGCAATATGCTGTGCATTTCGTTCTTCAATTAAGGCAAGCGCTTGTTGAGTGATGGAGTCTTCCGCCTGTTGCTGGTGAAGTGCGGTCAAATTTGCTCGTGTTTTACGAATTTGTTGACGGAGTTGATTGCGAAGCGTTTGCTGTGTTGATTTCATTCGATTGGAAAGAATGGATTTTAAAGGAAGGTCCCAGAGTGCCGCTACGAGTAGTAGTCCTTGAACCCGACGGTCCAAGGAAACCGGTAAGGCCATTTTTAGGTTTCTTTAGTCCAATGACAAAGT
>JAGZRY010000224.1 GCA_018381425.1 Haemophilus parainfluenzae | reverse complement strand
TAAAATCATGCCTTGGAATGTTTTTACGTTGAATTTTGTACTCATAATTTTTTTAATAACAATGTGATGAAAAATACAGGCATTATACTTGAAACTATAAGGCGGATAAAGGCGAAAAAGTGCGGTCAAAAAACGAATTTTTTTACAAAATGAACAGAATTTGTAAAGTAAATGAAAATTCTCAACTAGGAAATGAATTTCTATTATGCCAAAATAGCGCACTTTTTAAAAAGAGGAACCAACTTAATGAAAACTAACTTGATTACTACCGCACTTTTATTGAGTGCGTCAGCTTTTGTACAAGCTGAAACCAAAACCGAGCTTGAACCGATCAATGTGTATTCAGTTTACGCAACGCCTGTAAACCAAGATCAAACTGCCTCATCAGTTACTGTATTAACAGAAAAAAATTTTGCTGAGCGTAATGCGACTTATGTGAGTGATGTATTGAAGACGGTGCCAGGTGTGGCAATGGGAGCAACTGGAGGTCGTGGTGCGGTAACTAGTTTATTCTTACGTGGTGCAAATTCAAACCAAACAGCAGTTATTATTGATGGTGTGAAAATGAATCCTGCAGACACCAATTTTAGCTTTGGAGGTTTAGCCCTAAGTAACATCGAACGCATTGAAGTTTTACGCGGCGAACAATCAGCACTTTGGGGGGCTGATGCAATGGGTGGTGTGGTTTATATCACAACTAAAAGTGGACTATATAAAGATAAACCTTTCAATGTAGATTTTGATTTCGGTACTGGTTCGCATCGCACCCGTGATGGCTCAATCACCGCTTCAGGGCAACAAAATAATTTCTACTATGCTCTTCATGGCGATAGTCACCGCACAAACGGCATTTCTGTTGCAAGCAAAAACACTTTCCGTTATACCTCAACTCAAGGTGATGAAATTCGTACTGGTGGTGCTGTTGAAAAAGACAAATTCCATCGCGATAGTGCCTCAATTCGTTTTGGTTATGATGATAACCAAAAAGGAATTGATTTCTTAGCATCTCATTCCTCACAAACGTTTCATAACGATGGCATTATTTCAGGACAGGATACCCAAGGCTACACTGCATTTGAAAATTTAACGCCTACCTATATTCGTACTCGTGAAACCTTGTTTAAATTAGGAGGATACTTAGGGAGTGATAAGGAACTATTTAAACATAAAGCTAGCGTGAGCCACTTGAAAGGAGATAGTGATACTTTTGGTTTAAATGCAACCAATAAAGATTGGAAAAAACTGAATGCCAATTATCAACTTGATGTAAATTTTGACCGTGAAGGTAGCGTGACTCAAGCGGTAAGTTTATTAACAGATTACCAGCGTACTAGCTTTACTTCAAAAAATTATAATGGTGTAGAAAAACGCTTAACGGAGAAAAGTGTTGCGGCAGAATATCGTTTATTCACTGAATCTGATCATAGCTTATCGTTGAGTGGTCGTTTCACAGACAATTCGCAATACAAAAATGCATGGACAGGACGTGCAGCAGGTGCGTATCGTTTATCTTCGAACTTCAAAGCGCACGCGGGAATTGGTTCGGCAATTCAAAATCCAAGTCTTACCGATTATTTTGGTTGGGATAGCAAAAACATCGGCAATCCGGCTCTTAAACCAGCGAAAAGCATCGGTGGTGAAATCGGTTTATTGATGGAAACGACGAATAAAGCTCATAGCTTAGATGTCACTTACTTTGCTCGTAACGTAAAAGACTATATTGATACTAAATATGGCGTAGTTAATCAAGCTTACAATCGCGATGATAAAACACGTATTAAAGGCGTTGAAATCGTTTATAACGGCAAATTTACTGATGCGCTGACTGTCTATGCAAACTATACCTACACCAACATTCGCAGCGATAAGCAAAAAGACCAATACGGTACAAACTACTTACGTCGCCCAATGCACACAGCTAATGCTGGCGTGGCGTATCAAATCACCGAAAAATTAGGCTCAAGCGCAAATATTGCTTATGTGGGTAAACGTTATGATATGTACTATGGACCATTCTCAATGGTAACTTATAGCTCATATCAAAGTGACGTAAAATTACCGTCTTACACCTTAGTTAATCTTGGCGTGAACTACCAACTTATTCCAAACTTAAACATTTATGCAAACTTAAATAATGTATTTAATAAAAAATACGAAAACGTACTTGGCTACGGCCAAGACGGTCGTAATGTTTACGTTGGGTTAAAAGGATCGTTCTAATTAGTATCCACATATAAGGGCGTGCTTAGCACGCCTTTTTACATTATTAACGGCGTAGCGTATCATTATCTATATGCAAAAAACTCGCTTAATTTTAACCTCACTTTTCCTTCCGTTTACCGCTCAGGCTTCGGAACAATTTGTCTCACTTACGCTTTGCAGTGACCGACTGCTTATCGAACTGGCTGAGCCTTCGCAAATTGCTGCTCAATCGCCTTATTCGAAAAAACCGTTGATGATGTTAGACAAAATCAATACCGATAAGCCTGTGTTGGAACCGCAATTAACGGAATTATTGCCCTATTTGGATAAAACGATTCTGATTAATGAAACTTTTTATCCACAATTAGTCGCAGAACTGAAAAAACTCGGTGTGAAGATTATCCCGATTAACGACAGCCCACAAACGCCTGATGAATTATTTACGCTGATTCTAGAATTA
The DNA here is from genome assembly GCA_018381425.1 of Haemophilus parainfluenzae. Lineage (GTDB taxonomy): Bacteria > Pseudomonadota > Gammaproteobacteria > Enterobacterales > Pasteurellaceae > Haemophilus_D > Haemophilus_D parainfluenzae_O. The sequence continues at coordinate 1,007 of JAGZRY010000224.1, read as the reverse complement.
GGCAAACAACTGGGGAATGAGCAAAAGGCGGCAGATTTAGTAACAAAACTCAAATCGCAAAACTTTCACTTAAATCGACCGCTTACCGATACGCTGATTTTGTCGGAAACCGGTGTGGTAGAGAGTTATTATCCGCAATATCCTGTGCTGTTAAATCTACTCGGATTAACACCGTTAAAAACACCACTTACAGCACAAAATTTCTCGTTAGAAAAAGTGATTTTAAGCCAACCGAATGTGCTCATTTCACTGACTGATAAACAAGGTTACAATGCACAAGCCGAATTACTGCACCACCCTATGTTGCAAGATTTTTTCAAAAACCAACTGCTTGTAAGCATTCCGATGAAATATACCTATTGCTTCGATCACGGCGTGTGGCAAGGGGCGGAGAAGATTTATCAACAGTTAAAATAATGTAGCTGACAAATCTCCCCTAACCCCTCTTTGCTAAAGAGGGGAATTTCATTATTAAATTAACCCTAGATGACATATTTATATATCTTTATGTATAAATGATTAGAATAAAACATCAAAATTATAAATCTTGACACTATAATCCCACCCTCTCTACTAACGAGAGGAATTGCATGATTAAATTAGCCCAAGATAATGTATTTACAGCTTTTATGTATAAATGATTAGAATAAAACATCAGAATTATAAATCCCTACACTATAATCCCCCTCTTTAGCAAAGAGGGGTTAGGGGAGATTTGACAAAATCAAATTAACAAATGATATTTGGATTACATAGGAAATTGATCATTGACCAAAACACTCAAATTAAATACCGCACTTTTCTTCGCGTTGCTATTAATTAGCGGATTTGCAGTTTATCATCAACTCGGTGATTTCGCGCATCTCAAAAATGCAGATGGTGTGCTCACCGATATGCGTTCGATGGTGCTGTGGGATATTCGTTTTCCACGCATTGGTTTAGCTTTATTGACGGGTGCCAGCCTAGCAATTGCCGGTAATGCGATGCAAGGTATTTTCCAAAATCCA
>JAGZRY010000223.1 GCA_018381425.1 Haemophilus parainfluenzae | reverse complement strand
CACTCAGTCTGTTTAGAACAAAGTTATCAAGAGGTTTTAGCAAAAAACTATTGGACCAATTACAAAAGAAAGAAATTTTTAAATTGTAAGACTTGTGATAAATAATGTACAATGGTTTATTGTCAATCCAGTCAACATTTGATTGGAGATAGAAAAAGAAAGAGAAGACAGGAATGCAAAAAAGAAATATTTTAGGGCTCTTTGTAGGACTATTTATAGGGTTGGTTACAGTCTTAGGAATGAGCCTATTTATCTTTATTAATTTAAAATACCACTCTGTTTATTATGCTCAGCACATCCCTCATAAGGAGGGGACAGAACCGGACATCATTATGCTGATGGAGGATAATGGCTGGATTTATACACCGGAATTAGATGGTATTAGCTATGATGAGGACGGGACGTATGCTATAACTAGAGAAAAAGGAACAGAATCGTCTGTATTAGGTTTTTCAGATGGTACTCTAGTCTTTTACCCGGACTCAGGTGAAAGTTATATTTTTAATCGTAATTTTTCTCTCCAACATGCTTTTGATGAACATTATCATAAGATTAAGTATAATCAACGAAAAGTCCTAAAAGAAATTAGAGAGACCGTTTAACCTGTGATTGATGCTCAACCAAAACCATTAATCAATCTTCAGTGGTTGTTTAATTTACTTTATCAAAGTAGGTTTAACTAGAGAGTAAGATAGCATATTTATCTCAACTTGATTTAAAAGATGTTTAAAGCTCTCTCCTTGTTTTCTCGGTTCATAGATAAGAACTTTATCCTCATAAGTCATTTTCATAATAAAAACACCCTAAAGTTAGATTTCATTTGTCTAACTTTGGGGTATTTTTATTGTGAGCGTCTTTCTTTTGAGTTGATTCGAACTGAACCCTTATTTACCTCAGTAAAAATAAAGAATAAAATATCTCTTGGCCAGGACCGTTGGTCATGGTAGTGTAAAATAAGTTGTGTAAACACAAAAAGGACTAAATCCTTTATAGTATAGTTACGAAACATTACTAGACAGCAAATTATAAACGAAAACGACGCTTTGCAGTTTGCAAAGTGTTTTTTTTATGGTTATAGAATAGGTGCTAATTCTTCCGAAATAAAGTAGTAGAATTGAAAATTATAAGGGTGTGGGACTAGGATGTTTTACTTAAATCTTACTTTTGATAGTCAGTTCCTATTAATCTGGTGACATTTTTCATTTGAGGAAGATGAGTGAAAAATGTCTGTATATAGTATAATGATTTTAGAAGAGTTCGAGTTATGGAATGGGGAACCTTGAAAAATAAATTAATGCAGTGGGAGGCAACAGTGACATGAAGTCGAAAAGATATATAATTATTGGAATAGTTGCCATTGTAAATTTAATTTTCTTTATTGTGTTGACTTCTTGTGGAAAAGGACATCAGTGGAATAATAATGTCGTATAAGGATTTAAAGCGCTTGGTCTTAAAGGTAATGTAAAAGTAATTAGAACATATAAAGAAATTGAAGCGTTTTACGGTACGGTTGTTGAAGGTGGAGTCGGTCACTTTGAAGAAGATAAAATGAACTAAAAACAAAAAATACACCTAAATGAAATTTGGTATAAAAAAGTATCTATATTTGCGTAGTCACTTAAAAGGTATTTCCAATCGTGATAGTAATCAGGGGATCAATACAATAAATGGAATGATAGAAATGGAGGATGGACTTTGCTAAAAAAACTACTAAGGGTATCCTTAATACCTTTATTACTAATGCTTTTGTTAATAACTATATTTAAATCAATCCATAACAGCAATAAGACTTATGATAGGGAATTCATAACTTCATTGGCAACAGGATTAGATGAACGTTGGAAAGTTACTGACCAAAAGGATGATGATGAAAAGGAAATTGAAGACTATAAATCCTATATAGATTATGAATTAATTGAAATTGAACAGTATAAAAATAGGAAGTTTAAAAATCCTAAGTTAAAGAGATTAGCTAATAAATATATTAACGTTCAAAAGAATGAAAGAAAATCTATAGAAAATCAAAATTTTGTGGATAGTACTTTTGTAAGTGAATGGAATAAATACCAAAGGAAACGTTATGAATTGCTTCTAGATATTAACTCAATAGTCGGAATTCCTGTTCAAGATAAAAATAGCCTAGATAGCATATTGAGATCTGGTAAAGCTGTGAAAGAATTTAATAGAGTTTACGGTATATTAGTAAATACTTTTGATAAAAAAAACTTTGTAGCTGAAACAGTTTCAGGTGTATCAGAAAATGAGAAACGCTACATAGGGAATTTTGAAAATACTACAGGTCATGACATTACACACATATATATTGAAATTTTATATTATGATGAAGATGATAGGCCTTATCTTGGTAGATCCTTCGAACCAGAAGATACATGGAAAAATAGAACAAAAAAAAGCTTCGAATTTTCGATCCCAGATTCAGATACACAGTTCAAATATTTTAAAGTTTTCGTAAGTGATAAAAGTCTTACCTTTAAGTAGATTTTCTATTTTATTTATGGAAGGATAGACAATATTGTTTCAACTAAGTTCTAAAAATGGATAGTTATGCAAAAAGAGGTATTTTTATACCTCTTTTTGTTCACTCTTCAATTATGCTGTCACTGTCCATTTACTGTCCTATATAGTGTAAAATATATAGAAGTTGTTAAGTTTACTAGTAGTTAAATCCCTTAAAATCAGTATTTATGATGATAACAAGCCTAAAAAATTCTTGGAACAAGTTTTGCATGTGGACAATTGTCCACATTTTTTTATAAAATGAACTCAACCAAAAAAGGTTTAGTTATCTGTGAGTCATATTTAAAGGAGGTATTGTTCTTTGGATAAGTTATATGCAAGAATAAGTAAGTCTACAAAACATGTATTATACCAGTACATGAAGGATAATAATATTTCATTATTGAACTATGATTTCTCTTATTTTTTTCAATATTGTATTAAGAAGAATCAGATTCAAGTAATTAGTCATCATTTTTCTAATCACAAGATAGAAGGTTTGACAGTAGTTGATGAATTGGGAACTAGTTTCTCTTATGAAAGAGATAACCTAAAAGTAAAGCAGAATTTCACCTTATGCCATGAGTTAGGTCACTTTATTCTTAAACATAATGGAAATTATTTTGCAGAATCAATTGATAATCAAGAGAACTTGCTTGAGCGAGAGGCAAATATCTTTTCGGCTGTGGTATTGATGCCAGATATTGTTCTTTTATCAAAAATATACTATAGTTGCGAAACCTTCCATCAAGTACAAAATAGTCTCGAAGTTTCAAAACAGGCTTTATTTTTCCGTCTTTTAGACTTTCTACGGGAATATTACACTAGTAAAGATAGTGAAATTAAACAAGCAGTAGAGAACTATATTGAAGGAAGGAACGCTTCTATTTTTCGTTTGTTTCATGATATTAGAGAACAAATTATTGAGGAGTTCCATCAGTTTCAACCTTCCCTTATTAATCAGGTTAAGCAGAGAGTTAGAAAGGTAGGTTTTGTAACAAGCCAAGAATACCCAAATTTATTAAATCAAGATAACTGGAAAGCAATTAAAGATAATAATGGCAATTTAAAAACGTGGCTTGTTTATAACAAAGGAAAGTCGATTGCATATGTTTGGGATAAAGAAAAATTCTCAGATGAAGAGGCAAGAAAAAAGGCAGAATTA
>JAGZRY010000222.1 GCA_018381425.1 Haemophilus parainfluenzae | reverse complement strand
TTAATCCGTGAATCAGCAACTTTCTTTACCTATTCATCAAATTGATGATGAAACGCTTGAGAATTTTTATAGCGATAATAATGCATTATTGCTCAATTCTTTGCGTCAAAACATGACTGATTTACAGCAACAATTCTTCTACCTTTGGGGAAACCAAAGCGTCGGAAAAACCCATCTTCTACGCGCACTCTGTAATGAATATATTCAGCAACAACGTAGTGCGATTTATGTTCCATTGAGCAAATCACAATATTTCTCCACGGCTGTTTTTGAACATTTAGAACAGCAAGAGTTGGTTTGCCTGGATGATTTGCAAACAGTTATTGGAAATTCAGAATGGGAAATAGCTTTATTTGATCTCTTTAATCGTATTAAAGCTAATGGTAAAACCTTATTGGTTGTCAGTGCCGAGCAATCTCCTACTGCTCTCCCCGTTAAATTACCAGATCTAGCTTCTCGCTTAAAATGGGGAGAGAGTTATCAATTGATTCCACTCAGCGATGAACAAAAACTCGCTGTATTGAAACAAAATGCCCATCAGCGCGGCATTATGCTTTCAGATGATACTGCCAATTTTATATTTACTCGTCTAGATCGAGATATGGCGACATTAAAAGAGGCATTAATTCAACTCGATAAGGCCTCATTGCAAGCTAAACGAAATCTGACCATTCCTTTTGTGAAATCTATTTTAGGCTTATAAACAGATAAAAAAATAACCGCACTTGAAAAAGTACAGTTATTTTTATCAATTGGATTACCAGCAATGGTGGCAATAACCAACGGCTGGCATAATAGCTACAGGATATCGAGAATATCCACTCATTTTTGGATGATGATCACTTGCATTCATTTCATTAGGAATGCTGTCCCTTTGTGCAACTCTCGCTTTTTCTCGAGCAGTAACAGTGTTACCACTTATTACTCGAGTATTATAATCCTGCACTGCATTCATATCATACACTGCTGCGCCATTACCAATGCTAGAAGCTTCTTGAGGTGCGGTACAAGCTGTCAAAACAGCTAATGCCGCAATAGAGATTAATTTTTTCATAAATTTTACCTTTTATTACAAACCACTTTATTAAGTGTTTCTCTGCCTTCTTTAATCCGCTCATTAGCTTTTTTTCTAACGTTTGGATCTTCATTTTTTTCAATGTATTTTGCAACATTGGCATTCTTTATTGCATAAACAGGAACATACTGTGAATTTTTGGTTTCACCTTTTTTATAAATTGTCGCTCCTAAAACGCTGCCATAATATTCACTTGCATCATTAGGCTTAATATAATAGCTGCTTGAGTTTGTTACATCTACGCCATCATCACTCTTAAACCCTCTACAGATCCCGGCTGGTGAAAGAAAAGTTGTTTTTGAAGAAGCACTCTCGTTAAATTTATATACTTCAAACTCAATACTATTGGCCAACTCTGCCATATCTTTTTCAGATGTAGGATCTAAACTTCTCTTCGCCTTTCCATCAATATATTTTACCGTCTCTGTCACGTTGCTCTCAGAAATATTCACAGCGACATGATTTTCAGGTGTCTTCGCTTTTGTTGCATATACAACACTACTACCTTCGGCTAAAACAACTGATGATGCTAAAACACAAAAAGAGTAAATCCCAAGTTTTTTCTTAATATGACTCATAATAATTTGATTTTCTACGTTAATAATTATTTTCGTATAATTCAATAGGTAAATAATCTGGGTCTCTGAAAAAAGTGTACTTCATTCCTGTTAATTCATCAACCCTAATTGGTTCACAATCAATGCTATTTTCCAAAAGATAAGCGACATATTCATCAATATTTTCGACTTTAAATGCTAAATGTCGCAAACCACAAGCTTCGGGATTGGTTACTCTTTGAGGCGGATTTGGGAAAGAAAATAGCTCTATTTGACTCCCATCAGGAAAACTTAAATCTAATTTATAACTATCTCGTTCTGCCCGATAAGTTTCATTTAGCTTTTTAGCCCCTAAAATATCCATATAAAAATGCTTCGAACGTGCATAGTTCGAAGCAATAATTGCAATATGGTGAAAACCTAATAATTGAGATTTCATTATTTCTCCGGTGTGACACTTTTTGCTTTTTCTTCTTCCTGTAAAGCAAGGGCATCACGTGCAGCACGAATGCTCTTCTCAAGCATTGGCACTCGAGGATCATCCGGCTCCAATAAACGTAACATCATAGCCCAGGTTACTGCCGCCATTTTATAATCCTCACCTTCAAAATAACTGAAAGCCAGTAAACTTAAGGCTTCAGGATTAGAATGATCTTGACGAATAATCTCACGTAAAAGCTGATTACCTTTCAGTTTATCCGTTTGATCTTCAGAAGACATTAACATACGTGCATAAGAAAGCTTATAATTTAAATTATCTGGTTCAAGTTTATTCGCTTGTTGGTAACTATCAAAGGCTAATTTTCCATTACCTAAATTCATTCCTACCTGACCTAACAACCACCATTTTTTAGCATCCTTTGGAGTTTTTTGTAAATCCAAACGAAGTGCGGTCGAAAATTGCTGCATTTCTGCATCCGTCATTGGGTTTGTGTCTTCTTCTTTTATTCGTTCAAAAAAGTAAGGTAATTTTGCCAATGTTTTTTCCATCATATCTTCGGCTTTCCAAGATCCCAAAGGGAAATAAGCCCCGCCGGCAATAATGGCCAAACCTAATAAACCAGAAACAAACCACAACTTACCGTAATTTTTGGCATTTTTATCGATGGTTTGGCTCTCTTGTTGAGGAATATCTTCTAATAATGTTTTTTGTAATTCTTGTTTGAGTTGTTCAACATTATCGACTAAGCCTTGCTGATTATCTTGCTCAATCTCTTTTAAGCGAGAAAAATACAATGCTTTATTTAACTCATCACGCTTTTTATCTTCTTTCGCTTTAACTGAACGCAACAATGGATAAAAACAAATCAATGCTACGACTAAAGTGAGCGCAATAATACTTAATGCAAAATTCATTATTTATCCTTTTCTTTGAGTAAAGCCGATAAACGTGCATTCTCTTCATCATCTAAAATCGCGTCAGAATTGACCGCACTTGGGCTTTTTGATTTACGTTTAAATATAAATAAAATGCCAATCAACACTAACAAAATTGGGGCAATCCATAATACGATTGTTGACGTCGTCATTGGTGGATCATAGGTCACAAAATTGCCATAACGTTGAATCATATAATCGACGACTTCACTTCGCTTTTTGCCTTCTTGCAACAATTCAAATACTTTGCCACGCATATCTACAGCAATAGTTGCATTCGAATCGGCTATATTGTTATTTTGACATTGAGGACAACGAAGCTCTTGCGTTAATTGATGATAATCCTTTTCTTGCTCCGGTGAGGCAAAATTCAATGCATCAATAGAAGCTGTCGCAGAGACGCTCATAAAAAGTGCGGTTAAAAAAATCCATGATTTTTTCATTATGGTTTCTCCGCGAGTTTGTCATAAATCGGTTTTAAAACCTCATTCCAAATGCGTTCATTTACATCACCCGCTAAGCGATAATGAATCACGCCTTTACCATCAACGATAAATGTTTCCGGTGCACCATAAACCCCCAAATCTAATGCAAAAGAACCTTTTTCATCTTTAAGCACAAGACTATAAGGATTGCCTAAATCTTTTAGCCATTTTACAGCTTTTGGTGATTCATCT
>JAGZRY010000221.1 GCA_018381425.1 Haemophilus parainfluenzae | reverse complement strand
TGTAGAATGTGTTTAAAGTAAGGTTTTTCTTTCTCTTGACCGATAACATCTGTCCAGGTTTTCATTCTGTATTTCCTTATTGGATAAGCTTAGGCATATTATAAATGAAATTGCTTAGAAAGGCTTTATCTGTGAGTTGTGTTAATATTTTGTTAATTTTAAATGTGTGTTGAAGCCTTGTTACAGCTAAAATCTTAATCTAGATCAATTTTGCAAAAATACTTGAAAAAAAGAATCTGTTTTAGGTCAAAATTAATTGAATTCTTCAAATAGTTTGATAAAATTTGCACAGTTTAATAAATATACAACGGCCAAATTAGGAGGCACTTTATGATCAAAGGTATTCAAATTACTCAAGCAGCAAATGACAATCTTTTAAACTCATTCTGGTTATTAGACAGCGAAAAAAATGAAGCTCGTTGTTTATGTGCAAAAGCTGAATTCGCAGAAGACCAAGTAGTAGCAGTGAGCGAATTAGGTCAAATCGAATACCGTGAATTACCAGTAAACGTAGCGCCAACTGTTAAAGTTGAAGGTGGCCAACACTTAAACGTAAACGTATTACGTCGTGAAACTTTAGAAGATGCGGTAAATAACCCAGATAAATATCCACAATTAACTATCCGTGTTTCTGGTTACGCAGTACGCTTCAACTCTTTAACGCCAGAACAACAACGCGACGTTATCACTCGTACTTTCACTGAAAGCCTATAATTTCAGTTTGAATGAAAAAAGAAACCCCGAAGTAATTCGGGGTTTTGTTTTATCTAAAAGGTTAAAAAATTTGACCGCACTTTTCCCTTTCATCCCTAGCGATTTCCACGCTTTTCAGGTACAATCCGCCAGTTAAATTTAATGATTTTTGAGAAAAACTATCTTTTATGAAGAATATTCGCAACTTTTCTATTATTGCCCATATTGACCACGGTAAATCGACGCTTTCTGACCGTTTGATTCAAACTTGTGGTGGCCTTTCGGATCGTGAAATGGAAGCTCAAGTGCTAGATTCAATGGATCTTGAGCGTGAGCGTGGAATTACCATTAAAGCACAAAGTGTTACTTTAAATTATAAAGCCAAAGATGGCGAAACTTATCAATTAAACTTTATCGATACACCAGGACACGTGGACTTTTCCTATGAGGTGTCTCGCTCTCTTGCTGCTTGTGAAGGGGCGTTGTTAGTGGTCGATGCTGGCCAAGGTGTTGAAGCACAAACCTTGGCAAACTGCTATACCGCCATTGAAATGGATTTAGAAGTAGTGCCGATTTTAAATAAAATCGACTTACCCGCAGCAGATCCTGAACGTGTAGCAGAAGAAATTGAAGACATCGTCGGTATTGATGCGATGGAAGCGGTACGCTGTTCGGCTAAAACTGGTGTGGGTATCGAAGATGTATTAGAAGAAATCGTTGCGAAAATTCCCGCACCAGAAGGTGATCCTGATGCACCATTACAAGCGTTGATTATTGACTCTTGGTTCGATAATTATTTAGGCGTGGTGTCATTAGTTCGTATTAAAAATGGTGTATTGCGTAAAGGCGATAAAATTAAAGTGATGTCTACAGGACAAGCTTACAATGTAGATCGTTTAGGAATTTTTACGCCAAAACAAGAAGATACTACCGTTTTAGAATGTGGTGAAGTTGGTTGGGTAGTTTGTGCGATTAAAGATATTTTAGGTGCACCAGTTGGGGATACTTTAACGCTTCAACATAATCCAGCAAGTGAAGTTTTACCAGGCTTTAAAAAAGTAAAACCGCAAGTTTATGCAGGTCTTTTCCCAGTTAGCTCAGATGATTATGAAGCATTTCGTGATGCACTGAGTAAATTGAGCTTAAATGATGCTTCACTTTTCTATGAGCCGGAAACTTCAACCGCACTTGGCTTTGGTTTCCGCTGTGGTTTCCTCGGCCTTTTACACATGGAAATCATTCAAGAGCGTCTAGAGCGTGAGTATGATTTAGATCTCATTACTACTGCGCCAACGGTTATTTACGAAGTGCAATTAACGAATGGTGATGTTGTTTACGTCGATAGCCCATCGAAATTGCCTCCGCTTAATAATATTGCTGAAATCCGTGAACCGATTGCTGAATGCAATATGTTAGTGCCGCAAGAATATTTAGGTAACGTCATTACACTTTGTGTGGAAAAACGTGGCGTGCAAACCAATATGGTATATCACGGTAATCAGATTGCGCTGACTTACGAGATTCCAATGGGCGAAGTGGTTTTAGACTTCTTTGACCGTTTAAAATCAACATCGCGTGGTTATGCGTCTTTAGATTATGGTTTCAAACGTTTCCAAGCGGCGGACATGGTGCGCGTGGATATCATGATTAATGGTGATCGTGTTGATGCGTTAGCGTTGATTGTTCATAAAGATAATGCCCCTTATCGTGGTCGTGAATTGGTTGAAAAAATGCGTGAGCTGATTCCACGTCAACAATTTGATATCGCGATCCAAGCGGCGATTGGTAACCACATTATTGCTCGTTCAACCGTAAAACAATTACGTAAAAACGTATTGGCGAAATGTTATGGTGGTGATGTGAGCCGTAAGAAAAAACTCTTACAGAAACAGAAAGAAGGTAAAAAACGTATGAAGTCTTTAGGTAACGTAGAAGTACCACAAGAAGCGTTTTTAGCAATTTTACATGTAGGAAAAGATAAATAAGGGAAATTATGTCAAATTTATTTTTTGTGATTTTACTGGCGGTTGGTTTTGGTGTTTGGAAAGTTTTAGATTATTTTCAACTACCTAACACATTCACTATTTTATTGCTGATTTTAACCGCATTTTCCGGCATTTTATGGTGTTATCACCGCTTTGCTGTGATGCCGAGACGTCGTCGTCAAATCGCACGCTCAGAACAACGTTCAGGCAAAGCATTAACGGATGAAGAAAAAGCGAAAATTGAGCCAATTTCAGAAGGTTCAGAATTTATTTCTTCGCTTTTTCCTGTGTTATCCGTGGTGTTTCTTGTTCGTTCATTTATTTTTGAGCCCTTTCAAATTCCATCGGGATCAATGGAAGCAACATTGCGCGTAGGGGATTTTCTCGTCGTGAATAAATATACTTATGGCATTAAAGATCCTATTTTCCAAAATACGATTATTGAAGGTAACAAACCAGAACGTGGTGATGTGATCGTGTTTAAAGCGCCGGAACAAGCGTTACTTCGTACGAGTTTAGGGGCAACGCGAGCAGCATATGCTGAAAATCTTGCGTTAACATCTAAAAACAATATGTCAGGTGTGGATTACATCAAACGTATTGTGGGTAAAGGCGGTGACCGTATTATCCTTGATGTTGAAAAAAATGCTTTAACACTGGTTTATGGTAAAGATGGCAAACCATGCGAAGTAGATTGCCAAACTAAAGCGTTTGAATATAAACAAGAACCCACAAATCCAGCATTCCCAACGCAAGTGGAATATTTGGAAATTGGTGACGTGACACACACGATTTTAGTGGAGCCAATGCGCCGTTATTCGGGGATTGAATTCTATCCACAAGAAGGCTTACCTACTGCAGAATGGATTGTGCCTGAAGGGCAATATTTTGTGATGGGGGATAACCGTGATCATAGTGATGACAGCCGTTTTTGGGGATTTGTACCAGAAAAAAATATCGTGGGTAAAGCCACTTATATTTGGATGAGTTTAGAAAAAGAACCAAATGAGTGGCC
>JAGZRY010000220.1 GCA_018381425.1 Haemophilus parainfluenzae | reverse complement strand
AAATGTACTCATGTTTGACGATTATTTTTACAGCAGTAATTATCAAAATTTAAAACGAAATAAGCTCGATTTATGGTTAAAAGAAGTGCAAAATCTCGTTGTCATCGAACTGGGGGCGGGGAAAGCCATTCCAACTGTGCGTCGCTTTTCTGAACGTACGGCGAAAGCAAAAAAGGGTGTATTTATCCGTATTAACCCACAAGATGCAGGCGTGCCGAAAATGCACTTTTTAAGTCTCGAAATGAAGGCGTTAGATGCTCTAAAAGCGATTGATTGTCTTCTAAATCCTTCTCAACAAGCGGTTGAATAATGGAAAATTTTTGCGAAATTACCTTCTGTCAACAAATTGGCAGCAACAAGCGACACAACCAAGATGCCCTTTTTAATGGCGAGTCGGTGTTTCAATATAAACTCAAAACGGCTGAAAAACGCCTTGAAAATCGACCGCACTTTATTGTGGGCGTGGCAGATGGTATTTCCAATAGCAATCGATCTGAAAAAGCGAGCAAGTTGGCAATGCAATTATTAAGCCAAATGGAAAGCATAAACCGTCAAACGATCTACGATTTACAATTCAATTTATCAGCAGAATTGGCGGAGGATTATTTCGGCTCAGCAACCACGTTTGTGGCAGTAGAGATTGATCAAATCACCCGTAAAGCCAACATTCTCAGTGTGGGCGACAGTCGTGCTTATTTAATTGATTCCCAAGGAAAATGGCAACAAATTACCCAAGATCATTCTATTTTGTCTGAATTATTGGCGGATTTTCCCGATAAAAAAGAAGAAGATTTTGCCACGATTTATGGCGGTGTTTCTTCTTGTTTAGTCGCCGATTATTCCGAATTTCAAGATAAAATTTTTTATCAAGAAATTGAAATTCAGAAAGGGGGAAGTTTATTACTTTGTTCTGATGGATTAACAGATGGCCTTTCTGCTGAAGTAAGAGAAAAAATTTGGAAACAATATGATAATGATAAATCTAGATTGACTGTTTACCGTAAGTTAATTGAAAAACAAAGATTTTATGATGATTTATCAGTTATAATCTGTGCGTTTTGATTTATATTATAAAAATATTCTAAGGAACCAAAATTATTATGAGTGAAGAAAAAGCAAAAATACTTAAGATTGATGATGTATTCAAATTAAAATTGAGTATTCCTGATTATCAAAGACCATACAAATGGACAGTGAAAAATGTTCAGCAACTTATTGATGATCTACTTACTCACTTCCGTGATAACAAAGTTTACCGAATAGGCACAATTGTTTTATATAAAAATGATGGTAAATCTGAAATAGTTGATGGGCAACAGAGACTTACTACGCTATCACTACTGCTTTACAAATTGGGGATGAAAGACATCTTATTTTTAAATGAGGAATTTAATCATAGTATTAGCAAGTCTAATATTTTTGAAAATTATAGATTTATTAATAGCTACAATTTCCCTGAAGGATTTCAAGAATATATTCTAAAAATATGTGAAATGGTTCGTATTGAGCTTGATGATTTAGATGAAGCATTCCAATTTTTTGATTCACAAAATGCAAGAGGAAAACCTCTTGAATCATATGATCTCTTAAAAGCCTACCATTTAAGAGAGATGATAGGAAAGACTGATCAAATTATTCATCAATGTGTTGAGCGCTGGGAGAAATCTGTGATGTCAGATGATATAAATAATTTAGATAAAATTATTAATTCTATTTTATTTAGATTGCGTCGTTGGCATTTCCAAGAACATGCAGAAGTATTCACAGCTAATGAATTGGAAACATTTAAAGGTGTTAGCGAAAATATTGAATATCCTTATCTAAATGGTATTTTGGCTGCTGGGGCGATACAGAAAATGTCTGCTAATAACCCTTTTTTATATCGTTCAATATCACTATTTCAATCAAATCAAACATTAGTTAATGGAGAGTATTTTTTTGATTACATTCAACATTATGCGGTGATTTATGAGCAGTTATTTAGAGAGGGTACAGGTTTATTGAGCTCATTGAATAAAATAAATGGTATAAGTTTGGAAAGTAATGTAGTCAAATTTTTAAATACTTATGCACATAGTTATCGAGTTGGTGATAAATATCTTAGAAATTTATTTGAGTGCATGCTGTTATTCTATTTTGATAAGTTTGGAGATAGTAATTTTTCGGAGTTTATGACAAAGGCATTTCTTTGGGTTTATCGTTTGCGCTTTGAGTATCAGCGTATTAGCTTTAAAACAATAGAAGATGCCGCTCTATCCAAGGATGGATTGCTCACTCATATTGAAAAGTCGATTACTCCTGCGCAAGTTATGCGATTTATTCCAAAATTAGGTGAAATTAAATTTGACAATATAGATAAAAAAATAAAAGAAATTTGGAGTGTTAAAGATTATGCTGAAAAATAATTATGTAAAACCTTTTAAGATAAATGAGTTATTAAGTTACGATAAATACATTATTCCTATTTATCAACGAAATTACGCATGGGGAGATAAGGAGATTAGTCTTCTTATTCAAGATCTTGAAAATGCTTGTCAAAAATCTAAAGACAATTACTACATTGGTAGTTTAGTAGTCTATAAAAGAGAAAATGGAGATTTTGAAGTTATAGATGGTCAGCAACGATTAACGACATTAACACTGATTATGCATTATTTATGCATGAATGAGTTATATGAGAATGACTTTACTAGAAATGTATATTTCGAGCATCGAAAGGATTCGGATTGGGCTTTGGAACATTTAGGCTCAGATAATATTCCTGATGTATTTAAAGAGGCATTAAGTTCAATTAAGAAATATTGGGGAGTAGATAAAAGGAGCGTTGATAAGAAAAAGGAATTAGTAGATTTTTTACTTAAACATGTTGAAATTATTAGAACAGAGGTTCCCAATGATACAGATCTCAATCATTATTTTGAGATTATGAATACGCGTGGAGAGCAACTTGAGAAGCATGAAATTCTTAAAGCATGCTTAATGAATAATCTACCCGAAAGGATTCAACGTTCGGTTTTTGCCCAAATTTGGGATGCTTGTTCTGATATGAGCCGATATGCAGTAATGGGGATAGAATCGAATCTTAGAAAGATTATTTTTGGTGCGGATTGGCAGGATAAGCCGAAAGTATTTGATGACATTATAAAATATTATGGAAATAACGCAGCAAATACTCAACAAAACACAGATAGTACAAGTAGCAAATCATCAATTCTTGCTCTAATAGAAGGGAGGGAGCCCAAAGTAGAACAAACACTACAAAATAACGAATTTACTGAAGGTAGTTTTAATTCAGTTATTGATTTTTCTAACTTCTTGATGCATGTATTCAGAATATATTTAGAAAAATATCATAGTACTAGAGAATTTAGAGATATTTCTTTAGACGAAAAAGAATTATTAAATGCCTTTGGTAAAGATTGGTCTAAAGAAACAGAAGTTGTTAAGTTTATTGATACATTACTATCTTGTCGGTATTTATTTGATAAATATGTAATTAAGTCAAGCACATTGCGTGCAGAGGATGAACATTGGTCTTTATGGAACATTGTAAAAGGTAATTCAAGCAACTATTACTATAAAAATACTTTTGGTAGTGATAAATCTGAATCAAATGATACAGATACCAATGAACAAACAAAAAACGCAATTATGTTACTTTCAATGTTCCATGTTTCTAACCCTTCTCGCATTTACAAAAACTGGTTATA
>JAGZRY010000219.1 GCA_018381425.1 Haemophilus parainfluenzae | reverse complement strand
GAATAGTGACAAGGCTGCCAAGCTCGCAAGTTACATGGTGGAGTTTGGGCACAAGATGAATCAAGAAAGTTATAGAAGGCTAACACCTAACGGAAGTGATGATTTCTTTGGTGCCATGTCTTTTGCTAAAAATAACCGCATTATTGTAGGTGAAAAGACTGAACAAAATGCCCCAATGACCAACCAACAAAAGGTAGACGTTGCCTTTTCTGACGATGGTACAGGGACAGCCGACTATATCATTGTAGACAGCTACGGGTATTCAGGTTCCACCATGATTCTCTACCATTTCACCATCCATAAAGGTCAACCAGTAGTCCTAGTTTCCATGCAAAATCAGGGAAATCCTGAAAACATGTATTACATGTACCCTACCAATAATAAGGATATTCAAGAAGCCTTTGCCAATATTGTGAATGACAAGTGATGGTTTAAGAGGTTTGAAAGAAAAATTTTACATCTTAAAAATACAATATAAGTGAACAAAAGATTTTCTATGTTCCAAATCTGTTTACTTACTATTTAAATTATATAAAAGGGCCAGCCTAAAGTTTAGACTGGCTTTTCCTATTATAAAATAACTTAGTTATTCATCTTTTCGCTTTTCTGTCATCAGAGCTAATGGAGTACATATCAATACAATGGTTGCTCCTACAATAAATACATTATCAAATGCCCTGCTTAACTGCTCATTTTTTTCTTTAACAATGACTTTAAGAGCAGATGCTAATTCATCCTTTTGAGCTAATAATTTAATAGCTGTACCAACTTTAGCTTGTCCTCCAGAGATAGTTTTCAAACTAGTTGATAACTGTGGGACACTTGAACTAACAGTTTCAACTCCATTGATTAATAACTGATTTGCATCATAAATCTTTCTATAATTACTCCCCTTTTTAGGTTCTGGAAGATTATCTGTTTTTTGAGCAGCTATTTTGATTGCCTCAACCATATTACTTTGTTTGGTTGAAATACTATTACTTTTCTTAGTCGTGTCGAAAGTTTTTGAAATTTCCTTCTTAGCAACTTTTTTTACGTCTGTTGATAAAACCCATTTTTCAATTTGGTTATACGCTGTTTCCTTAATTTGTGTTTTAGCAATATTGACATTACTATTTAAAATGGTAACGAGAAGAGCCATACCAATGGCCTGTCCAATATATCTAGAAGCATTAACGATACCTGACCCAATTCCAGCCTTATTAATTGGTAAATATTTTACTGATGATGTTAAGGACATTGCCATAAATCCTAGTCCTAAACCAATAATTACATTACAACAAACAATGAGGCTTTGTGAGGTATTATACTGAATAAGACTAAGCATAAATAATCCACCTGCTGTAATAACCAAACCGGTACTAATGAGCAATCTTGCACTAATTTTTTGGTACATCTTAGTTGCTAACAGCATACCTACTACGATAGCTAAAGATGTGGGAATAATAAGATATGCTGAATGCAAAGCAGAATAGTTGCGAACATTTTGCAAGAAATAGTTTAAGATCAATGAAGGTACGATAATCGCAAATCCAAAAATCATATAAATAATACTTGAAGATGTAAATGTACTTTCCTTGAATAAATTTAAGTCAATGATAGGTGATTTTACTCTTCTTTCGGTTAAAAAAAAGAAAAATAGGCCTACAACACTAATAATAAAACTAGCTATGATGGTTTGTGATGCCCAACCATACTCGTGACCTTCTAATAAACCAAATATAAGTCCACCTAAAGTACAAGTAAGAAAAATAATACCTAGCCAGTCAATATTCTTTGAAATTTTTAAATCATATGATTCTTTTGTTCCCATTAGAATCATCAAGAATGCAAAGATAGCGATTGGAACATTAATACCAAAAATCCAATGATATGTTGTCCAATGGACAATTAAACCACCAATTACTGGTCCCCCCGCTGCAGCTAAGGCACTGAAGGTACCCATAATAGCAGTAATACGGCTGGTATTCTCTTTCCCAAGTAGTTCAATTCCCATGGGGAGAACAATTGGAGTTAATATGGCACCTCCAATTCCTTGGAATAACCGAAAAATAATTAAAAGTAATAATGAATCAGCCGCCATACATGCGAATGAGAAGATGCCAAATATGACTACACCAATTAGCATAACCAATTTTCTACCGTAGATATCAGCGAGTTTTGAAACAGTAATAATAAATACAGACATTGCTAAAACATAGATTGTTGCTACCCAACTTGTATCAGTCAATCCTGTATGTAAGTCTTCCATAATATTTGGTAGGGCGATATTAACAATCGTGGCATCTAAAGCTCCCATAAAGAGTGCTAAAACTAGACCTATAAATCCTAGAATTTTTCTTGATTTTGTCATTAAATTCTATTCCCTTCATTAATTATTTTGTTAAATGATTAATGATGCATCAATTATCTTCGTGAACATAAAACAGTCTTTTTTAACTTTTATAATTCACATAAAAAGAATATAATAATACCCATATATTGACCATGACAACATCAAACAATATGTTTAATTAAGGAAAAAATGACAAAGAAAAGAAAGACTAATAGCGTTACTAACCTCAAGTCTGCTTTGATAGACCTCCTACTTGAAATGGAGTACTCAAAAATAACCATTGGAAATATAACTCAGAGAGCAAATGTTAGTAGGGGAACATTTTATCAACATTTTCTTGATAAGGATGATTTAGCATACTCTATCGGAACAGAGACAATGAAAAGATTTTGGGAGATTTTAGCTCAAGGAAATTTAGATAAAGAGGACATGCTTTTAAAGGCTCTACTATTAATAAAAAATGACTATAAACATTTTAAAGCAATTTCAAAAGCACCTCACGTTCAATTTAAAGATAAGGTTCAACAACTTATTTGTGATCTTATAAATAACAACCCAGCTATTAGAGAAAAGATCAAGAAAAAGACGAAGATTTCAGATGAAATTGTGATAAAAGCCTTCTCTACATCTTTTGAAACCATTATCTCATCCTGGATTGATAATGATTTATCGGAAAGTCCTGAGAAAGTTGTAGATAATATAATAAAAATTGAACAACTATTTTGGAAATAATAAAGAATAGAGAAAAAATGATAAAAATCCATAGTCTTCAAACGGTGTGAGCCTATACTGAGACTTTACGCCGTGATAAAAACGCCTGAAGAATTGGTATTTCAGGCGTTCGGAATTATTGAGACTATAGGCTCAATAATTAGCCATGGAACTTCGAAGAAGTTCGCTGGCGTCCGCTATCACCTAAGGAAAGTCTCAAGTAAAAGCCTTTATCTTCAATCTAAAGCCTTGTTGCCAAGGCTTTTTCTTGTGGAAAAGTATCCTGAGATTAAGTAGCTGTCAAAATCTGGTATAATGAAGCTAAGGAGGCGCCTATGAAAACTTTGAAAAAACAGACGCTAATTCTTTTATCTATTGCTAGCTTATTACTCGTCGGTTTAGCAGTTTTTGCACATATCCACAAAAAGGTGGAGCAACCAAGCTACTCCAACCTAAATAGTAAGGCCAGTCTTAGTGAGGTGCGAGCCATACTCTCGAAACATTTGAACGAGGAGAGTGTGGATAACTTTATCAATCTCGTCACTGATTACAATGACACCGTGGGTTCTGTAGGTCTTTCTGGGAGTTTTGCGCCATTTACCAAAACAGACTATGATGTGGAAAAAATCAGTAGCCTGTGGACAGCCAAGCATGGTGACTTTATCGGTACC
>JAGZRY010000218.1 GCA_018381425.1 Haemophilus parainfluenzae | reverse complement strand
TAAGATAGAGAAATCCACTTTTGATACGATATAACCAACCACGAATAATGGCACAGCAATAATTAAACGTTTAGCTAAGGTTTTTTGTTCTAAATGGAAAAATTCTGCAATAACAAGACGTGCCGCACGGAATGCTGTATCGCCTGATGTAATTGGAAGAACAACCACACCTAACACTGCAAAAATACCACCAACAAGACCTAAGAAGTGGATAGAAGAGTCATAAACCACTTTAGAAGGAGAACCTGCTTTAATCGCGGCTAATAAATCTGGTAAAGAATCATAGAAACTTAAACCAACTGCACACCATACTAACGCAATCACACCTTCACCGATCATCGCACCGTAGAAAATGAAACGTCCTTCTTTTTCGTTTTCAGTACAACGCGCCATTAACGGGCTTTGTGTTGCGTGGAAACCAGATAATGCACCACAAGATATTGTTAAGAACAAGAGTGGCCATAATGGTAAATCTGCACGGGTTTCAAAGTTTTGGAAGAATTTCTCAAAAGACATACCGTCCACAGAACGATAAAAAGAAATTGGGTCTGCTGAGCTAAGATCTGCACTGACTAAACCATATACCATACCTACAGACATAAAGAGTAATAATGCACCGAAGAATGGGTAGATACGACCGATGATTTTATCAATCGGAAGTAATGTCGCAAGAATATAGTAAATGAAAATGATACCAGTCCAAACACTGATAACAGTCGCTTTATCCATACCCCAAACGGTAATACCACCTGCTTCAGCTACTTGATGGATTTCTTCCGCATTGCTAATAGAAATGCTACCTGATGCAGCACCGAACACATCCATTGTAATCGTACCCATTAATTGAGCTGGACTTGCAACGAATACCACACCCACTAATAATAAAAGTACAACAGCTAAGATGTTAATAAATGCTTTAACTGGACGACCTAAGTATTTACCTGCAAGGTTAGGCATAGATGCACCGCCATTACGCACACTTAACATTCCACAGAAATAATCGTGTACCGCACCGGCAAAGATACAACCCACCACAATCCAAAGCATTGCAACTGGTCCGTATAACGCACCAAGAATCGGACCAAAGATTGGGCCTGTGCCTGCAATATTTAATAATTGAATTAACCAAATCTTAGTTTTAGACATTGGCATATAGTCAACGCCATCATTCATGGCATACGCTGGCGTTTGACGATTTGGATTGATCACAAAAATGCGCTCAATCACTCGACTATAAAAGAAATAACCTGCAAGCAACAACGCCACGCAGAAGAAAAACCACAACATAAAAAATACTCCTCAGGAATAAATGAATACCGAAATTTAGTCATATACTAGACTTCGTCGGCGGTATTCTAAGTGAAAATCATCAAAATCAAAATTTTAATTTTTACAATGTTTTAATTTTGTGATCCATATCACGTTTATCATTACTCTTTTTTCACTTACAATAGGGATATAAATTCAAATAATTAATAAAGGATCATCAATGGCCCTCACCCGCTGCCCTGAATGTCGTAAAAAAATCAGCGAATCTGCCCAATTTTGTCCAAATTGTGGGTTTTCTTTTAAAAAAGAACATCTTGAAATTTACAAACAAAAACTTGAACAACGACGCCAACAAAATGCCGAAATTAATCGAAAAAGCACCAAACTTCACCTTATCTGGTTCGCTATTTTCACTATCGTTATTTTGCTCGCAAGCTGGCTGACAGGAGAATAAAAAGTGCGGTCAAAAACCAATGAGTATTTTGACCGCGCTTTAATCAGAACCCAATCCGCCTTGTCGCTGCAGAAAACGCTGGTTTCACCTCACATTCACCTTGTAATGCGCTCAACCAATCTTGCACCTTTTGAAAAGGGGAAAATTGGTGACGACGAGCCACTGCAGCAAAATCTCCAGGGGTCAGTAAATTAAGCGATTCAATCTGACTTAAATCCTCTTCCGATAATGATGGCAACGCTAAAATTTCAGCCTGTTGTTTAGCAAAATCTAAACGTTGTTTCAGCGTTAAATAATCAAACTTCAATTTCAAATCAAAACGGCGTAATGCCGCAGGATCGAGCGCTTCAATCAGGTTTGTTGAAACCACCATCAATCCCTCAAAACGTTCAATTTGGGTCAGCATTTCATTCACTTGTGAACGTTCCCAACTTCGATTTACGCCCTCTCGAGAAAATAAGAACGTATCCACTTCATCTAATACTAATAATGCGTTATCGGCTTTCGCTTGTTCAAAGGCTTGAGCAATATTTTGTTCTGTCCCACCCACATAAGGATTAAGTAGATCAGAGCCTTGTCTTAGTAACAGAGGCATGTCCAACTCTTCAGCAAGCCATGCTGCCCAAGCAGTTTTTCCTGTTCCCGGCGGGCCATAGCAACAAATTCGCCCTTTTTTCGACTGTTTTAACCCTTCACTAATACGATGAATATTGTCGTTACAAGCCACATAATCCAAGTTATAGTCGGCTTTGCCTAAAACAAGCGGTTCAATTTTCGGTTTATTTTGCGATTTTAACGTTTGATTAAACATCATGAGCAAAGTCTCAGCAAAATTTGATGTATTGAGTTCCTTTGCCACCCGAATTGTGCGACTTAAAATCGCCGGCGTTAATGACCGCACTTTAGCAAAATGCTGCACATAAGCTGGACTTAATTTTCCCTCGGCTAGCTGTGTAATGAGTGCTGACTTATTTTTCAACGGCAAATCTGGCATTTCTAAAATAAGATCAAAACGGCGTAAAAAAGCAGGATCTATGCCAGAAACTGAATTCGATAGCCAAATCATTGGCACATTATTGTTTTCCAATAACTGATTCATCCAAGCCTTATTTTTCTGCGCCACAGAATGCCCAAAAAAACCAGCATCAAAAACATCTTCAATTTCATCAAAAATCAATAACGAAGATTGCCCATCTAAAATCTTTTGTGCAAAACGGCATTTATTCAAACGCTCTTCCGCTCGGATCACTTCTTCATTTTCATCCATATAAGTAATATTATGCGCCGAAACACTCACTGCTTTTGCTAATAACGTTGCGAACTCTGTTTTTCCTGTACCTGGCGCACCATAAATTAAAATATTCGCCCCCTTTCTATGAGTAGCAAATGAGGACTGAAGATAATCCAGCATCATTGTTTTCATCTCGTTTAAATAAGCAAAATCTTCTAAACTCAAACTAGGCTCAATAGCTGGTTTTGTACAAACTTTTAATAACACCTGTTCATTTAATGGTTCTGAGATGAATTCATCAAAATCTAACATTTTTCCCCAATCCAAATAGTCATGGAACCTATCTGGGTTATAGTTTCGTTCAAGCAAGCCATAACCTAATAGTTTTCCCTTATCTTTTAAGGCAGAAATAATGTCCGATTTTGGCAAACCAAATAAATTTGATAATAACTCACTTACCCCTACCAAATTAGATTTTGGTAATGCCCCAGTCAATTCTTTTAATGGCTCATCTAAGCGTAGCTGAACCGATAAACGGAAAAGCGTCTTCTCAGCAGCATTCAATGATAATAATTGGGTCAGAGTATCAATATTTTGTTGAATAATTGGATTCTCGTTTACGCAAAGAGCGGTCAATTTTGGCAACGTTTTATTTCGTGCTTGTAATAATTTTTTTACTTTCGCACAAAAATCATCGCTATTCTCCATTTCACTCGGTAAACCTAAGGCTTCCGCAATATTGTCATATCGCCAATTACTCTCATGA
>JAGZRY010000217.1 GCA_018381425.1 Haemophilus parainfluenzae | reverse complement strand
AACATACGTTTCGATATAACCGAGTGGCTGTTGATTTAAACGGGCATTAACAAATTGAATCAAATTCTTGCCTTGATGGTTTAGGTTAATATTTCCCTTACTGAAAGCAAATTGATATTGTGTGTTTGTACCATAAAGCGGTTTATCAAGAGAAAGCGTAATCGCACTTTCACCTTTAAACGCAATGTTTTGGTTAAAAATATTTTTAAGTGAAAAATCAGTAAAACGACCATGAATATTGGTATGGTTTAAAGCCTGTTCACTGAGTTTAAAATGAGTGATTTGTACTTCTTTTAAAATCGGATTACCTGAAAAAAGCGGGAAAAGTGCAAATTTAGCTTCAATGTTTTCTGCTGAAAGTTGATGGTATGTCAAACCCGATAAATTTACCATTGGTTGAGGTAGAAGGCTTAGTGAAAAATCATGCACTTGAATATCGTATTGTGCTAAACGATCGGCAATACTGTTTTTCAGTTGATTGAGTTGAATATAGAAAAAAGCAAAGATCGCAAACAGCACGATCAACAGGCTAATTGCGATCTTTTTCATGGATTAATCCTCATTAATTCGGCTTGCCACCGCATTCTGCTGATGTTTATATTTGGCATCTTTACGACTGGTATACGGGCGAGCAGCTGGACCACTTAACACTTCAAAACTTAAAGCACCAATCACCATATTTGGACGTAATGCTAAAGGTAATTTGCCAGAGTTGTAGAATTCCAACACAATTTTGCCTTCCCAACCTGGATCAATACGGTGAGCGGTCACATGTACCATTAAACCTAAACGAGCAAGTGAAGAACGACCATCTAGCCAACCGATAATATTCGCAGGCAGTTTCACTGATTCCAATGTGGTTGCTAACGCCAACATACCTGGATGTAAGAAGAAGGCTTCATCATCACCGATAATGATTTCATCGCTCATCACTGATTCAAGTTGAGCAGAGACTTCTTCTTTCGGACCACTTAAATCAATATAAGGTGCGGAATGTTCACGAAATACGCGAAATGAATTGCCTAAACGCACATCAATGGTTGCCCCATTGATTTTGTCATTTTCAGGACGAGGCGTTAAAGAAATAATGCCATCATCTAGATAGCGTTCGATATCGGTATCGCAAAGACGCATGATTTTTCCTATTTTTGGTTTAATAAATGAAGAATTTGAGCTTTTAACATATTAATCGCAATGCGGTTTTTACCACCACGAGGAATTACGATATCCGCATATTGTTTTGATGGCTCAATAAATTGCAAGAACATTGGACGAACAGTTGCACGATATTGGTCAATTACAGATTGTAATGAACGGCCACGTTCTTCCATATCACGTTGTAAACGGCGGATAAAACAAATATCTAATGGTGTATCCACAAAGACAGAAATATCGGCTAATTGGCGAACTCGTTCATCTGTAAGTAATAAGATCCCTTCTAAAATAACAATTTTCTTTGGCGTAAAGTGTTTGGTTTCGCCTGTTCTGGTGTGCTCAACATAACTGTAGACAGGAACATCCACAGCAGTTCCGTTTTTTAAGTCTTTTAAGTGTTGAATGAGTAAATCTCTGTCCATTGAACTCGGGTGGTCATAGTTGGTTTTTACTCGCTCACTCATCTCTAAATGGCTTTGATCTTTATAGTAGCTGTCTTCAGCAATAATGCCGATTTCTTCACAACCTAAGTCGTTACAAAGTTCTTTATGAACGGTAGATGCAATGGAGCTTTTGCCTGAAGCGGATGCCCCCGTGATAGCGATGATAATACAAGATGAGTCTGACATAGAACGTCCTCAAAAACGGAAGGTAAAAATTACGGGGATTATAAAGAAAAATCAGTTTAAATTCATCTTTCTTTTTTATTTAAATTTTTTAAATTTGTGAAGTAGTTCACGGAATTTTTTTTTGTTTGCGCTTACGATGTGCTCGTTTTTATTATTTCATCAGTGTTATTTATGAGGAGTGTACGATGAAAATGAATAAAATTTCTCTCTCCATTTCAACCGCACTTTTAGCTGCAGGCTTCATGACATCATCAGCCGTTAATGCTCAAGGGCGTTTAGTGGTGTATTGTAGTGCGACCAATATTCTTTGTGAAACGACAACGAAAGCCTTTGGCGAAAAATATGACGTGAAAACCTCATTTATTCGCAACGGTTCAGGCAGTACTTTTGCAAAAGTTGAAGCGGAAAAAAATAACCCACAAGCAGACGTTTGGTTTGGTGGTACATTCGACCCTCAAGCACAAGCGGCAGAGTTGGGTTTAATCGAACCTTATAAATCTAAACACATTGATGAAATTGTTGAACGTTTCCGTGATCCAGCGAAAACCAAAGGACATTATGTTTCTGCGATTTACATGGGTATCTTAGGTTTTGGTGTGAATACCGAGCGTTTAGCAAAATTAGGTATTAAAGAAGTACCAAAATGCTGGAAAGATTTAACTGATCCTCGCTTAAAAGGTGAAGTGCAAATTGCTGACCCACAAAGCGCTGGTACAGCATACACTGCATTGGCTACTTTCGTTCAACTTTGGGGCGAAGAAAAAGCCTTTGATTTCTTAAAAGCATTACATCCAAACGTATCTCAATACACCAAATCAGGTGTTACCCCATCTCGTAATGCAGCACGAGGTGAAACAGCAGTAGGTATCGGCTTCTTACACGATTATGCACTTGAAAAACGTCAAGGCGCACCATTGGAATTAGTCGTGCCTTGTGAAGGTACCGGCTATGAGTTAGGTGGCGTAAGTATCTTAAAAGGTGCGCGTAACATCGATAACGCAAAATTATTCGTGGATTGGGCATTATCTAAAGAAGGTCAAGAGTTAGCGTGGAAACAAGGTGACTCTTTACAAATCTTAACCAACACCACAGCGGAACAATCGCCAACTGCGTTTGATCCAAACAAACTTAACCTCATCAATTATGACTTTGAAAAATACGGTGCGACCGAACAACGCAAAGCCTTAATTGAAAAATGGGTTCAAGACGTTAAATTAGCGAAATAGTACTTAAAGTGCGGTTGAAAAACATGAGATTTTTTGACCGCACTTTTGCCATTTTAGCCCCACTAGTTAGGTTTTTACGTGGGTTTCTACGATGAGCGTATTAGCTCATCTTATTTTATAAACACAGGAGTGGACCAATGAAAATATCTAACGTTGCTTTAGCACTTTCTGGTGTTGTATTTGGTGGTGTGTTGCTAAGCTCTCACGCATCTGCTGCAGAAGGTCGTTTAGTGGTGTATTGTAGTGCACAAAATACGATGTGCGAGCAAGAAACCATGGCTTTTGAGAAAAAATACGGTATTAAAACCAGTTTTATCCGTGGTGGAACAGGCACAATTTTAGCCAAAATTGATGCTGAAAAAGATAACCCTCAAGGGGATGTATGGTATGGCGGTACGCTAGATCCTCATTCTCAAGCGGGTGAAATGGGCTTACTTGAAGCGTATAAATCATCAAATCTCGCACAAATTCCTGAACAGTTTAGAGATCCTGCTAAAATTAAAGGCAACTATTCTTCAGCGATTTATCTCGGTGTATTAGGTTTTGGTATCAATCCTGAGCGTTTGAAAAAGCTTAATTTACCAACACCAAAATGTTGGAAAGATCTAGCCGATCCTGCGTATCGTAATGAGATCCAAGCAGCAGATCCTCAAAGTTCAGGTACGGGTTATACACAATTAGCCACCTATATCCAACTTTGGGGTGAGGAT
>JAGZRY010000216.1 GCA_018381425.1 Haemophilus parainfluenzae | reverse complement strand
AACCCATGGATCGGTTCTATCAACGCTGGTTTATCTTACCGTTTCGGTCAAGGTGCTGCTCCAGTTGTTGCACCTGAAGTTGTAAGCAAAACTTTCAACTTAAGCTCTGATGTAACTTTCGCTTTCGGTAAAGCTAACTTAAAACCACAAGCTAAAACAACATTAGATGGTATCTACGGTGAAATTGCTCAAATCAACAACGCTAACGTAGCTGTTGCTGGTTATACAGACCGTATCGGTAAAGATGCACCAAACGTTAAATTATCACAACGTCGTGCAGATTCTGTAGCTAACTACTTAGTAGCTAAAGGTGTTCCAGCTCAAAACATTTCTGCAGTTGGTCACGGTAAAGCTAACCCAGTTACAGGTTCTACTTGTGACGCGGTTAAAGGTCGTAAAGCGCTTATCGCTTGTTTAGCACCAGACCGTCGTGTTGAAATCGCAGTTAACGGTACTAAATAATTTTATTTAGTTATCCATTAACGGATTAGCATTAGAAGACCTAAACTTCGGTTTAGGTCTTTTCTTATATAAATTAAACCTATAAATTGAAGGAATTTTTGAATGAAAAAGTGGATTATCTTGATTATTATCGCGGTTGTTGCAGGTTTAGGCTTAATGTCTAGCTACAATGGCTTAGTAAAAGCAGAAACTGAAATTGATTCTGTTTGGGCAAATGTTGAATCATCTTATCAACGTCGTGCTGATTTAATTCCAAACTTAGTGAATACTGTAAAAGGTCAAGCTAATTTTGAACAACAGACATTAACCAATGTAATCGAAGCTCGCGCAAAAGCGACACAAACTAAAATTGATCCGTCTAATTTAACGGAAGAACAATTAAACGAATTCCAACAAAATCAAAATCAAGTAGGTTCAGCATTATCTCGTTTACTCGTTACTGTAGAACAATATCCACAATTAAAAGCAAACGAAGGCTTTATGAACTTACAAGCGCAACTTGAAGGTACAGAAAATCGTATCAATGTCGCTCGTAATAAATTTAATGAAGCCGCGCGTATTTATAATGAAAAAATACGTCAATTCCCAACTAAATTAGCGGCAATGATTTTTGGTTTTAAAGCTAAACCTTACTTTAAATCAACTGCAGGCGCTGAAAACGCACCAACTGTAAACTTTAACTAAGGTTTATCTATGCCATTCTTTTCCAGAATTCCGGTAGATAAAAAGCAAATCGAGGCGGCGATTAGTCGCCTCGAAAGCTTAAGTTCGGCTGAGTTACGTGTTTATATTGAACGCAAAGTACCAAATGCTTCAGCACAACTGTCTGCAATGGAACGAGCTTTAGAAGTGTTTGACGAACTGGAAATGCATAAAACAGCGGCACAAAATGCCGTGTTGATTTATGTAGGATATAAAAATCATCTTTGTGCCATCGTAGGTGATAAAGGCATTCATCAATTTGTTGATGTGGCTTATTGGCAGTTACAATGCGATTTAATGATTGAGCAGTTTAAACAAAAAGCTTATACACAAGGTATTGTCTATGCGATTGATCGTATCAGTGATATTTTATCTCGCCATTTCCCTATTCAGCCTGATGATGTGAATGAATTATCTAATGAGGTAATTATTAATGGCTAAGCTTTTATCTTTTATGAAAAGTGCGGTTATTTTTAGCCTTGTTTTTTTTGCTCAAATGGTTGTTGCGGCAGAATTTCCGCCTGCACCAAATCCTTTCCATTACATAAACGATTACACCAACACACTTTCATCAGAACATAAGCAAATTTTAGAAAATAAACTGATTGCTTATAGTAAAGAAACGAGTTCACAAATTGCTGTTGTTTTGGTTCCTACAAGCGGTGAATATGAAATTGCTGATTATACTTTTGCTTTAGGTGATAAATGGGGTATTGGACGTAAAAATCTGAACAATGGCGTGTTGATGCTGATTGCGAAGGATGATCGCAAAGTTTTTATTGCAACCGGGCAAGGTTTAGAAGGTGTATTGCCGGATGCTTTTTTATCGCAAGTCATCCGTTCAGCAATTTTGCCACAATTTAAACAAGGCCAATATGCCCAAGGTATCAATGATGGCTTAAACCAAATTATCGCGGCAAGTAAAGGCGAGTTTGATGCGGTAAACGTTGAAGAAGATGCGTTCGATAAGTACATCCCATTCTTAATGGTATTGGCATTTATTGCTATTGTATTATTTGGTGAATTCCAATATCACAAAGATGAAGTATATATTAGCCCGAATCAACGTGACCAACTGAATAAAATCATTCGTCAAAGTACGATTTCTCGTCGTCGTGGTGGCGGTTCCGGTTTCGGAGGCGGATTTGGTGGAGGCTTCGATGGCGATAGTTCTTCCGGTGGTGGCTTTGGTGGCGGTGGCTTCGGCGGCGGCGGAGCTGGTGGAAGTTGGTAAGACCAAGTCTTTCACTCAGGTTCTATCTTATGTTAGAATAGCGCCCTATTCAGACTTATTTGAACAAGGAACATTATGGAAACGTTAGACAAAATCAAAAAACAAATCGCTGAAAACCCAATCTTAATTTACATGAAAGGTTCACCAAAATTACCTTCTTGTGGTTTCTCTGCGCGTGCATCTGAAGCATTAATGAATTGCAAAGTGCCTTTCGGCTATGTTGATATTCTTCAACACCCAGATATTCGTGCTGAATTACCGGCTTATGCAAACTGGCCAACTTTCCCACAATTATGGGTAGAAGGTGAGTTAATAGGTGGTTGTGATATTATTTTAGAAATGTATCAAGCTGGCGAACTTCAAACTTTATTAAGCGAAGTAGCGGCTAAACATCAAGCTTAATTGACGATAGATTACAAGATAAACCTGCTTTTTAGCAGGTTTTCTTTTGCTCAAAAAATGATAAACCAGATATAAAAGTGTGATTGGATTAACATTTTTAAATGAAATAACTTGTTGATTAAATTTCCTTAAGATAGACTACATCGCGTTAGTCGGGGTGCCTATATTAATGGCTGAGAAACACCCGTGAACCTGAAACAGATAATGCTGGCGTAGGAAACTAATTATCTCATTATGCTGTTTCGTTATGCAAAAATAAGGAGAACGCATAATGAACAAAACACTTCCCATTTTAACCGCACTTTTTACCGCTTCCGCTTTCGCACAAGCTGCTCCTCAAACATTAGATGTTTATACTTATGATTCATTTAGTGCTGATTGGAGTGCTGGGCCAAAAGTAAAAGCAGCTTTTGAACAACAATTCCCGCAATGTAAGCTGAATTATGTGGCTTTTGACAATAATGGCACTTTGTTTAACCGTGTTCGTCTAGAAGGTAAAAAAATTAAGGCAGATGTCGTGCTCGGTTTAGATAGTTATCAAATTGAGGATTCACAAAAACTCAATATTTTTGAGCCAAATAAAGTGGATTTAAGCCAGTTACGTTTACCCATTAAATGGGAAAATAAAACTTTCTTACCATTTGATTATGCGCAATATGCGTTTATTTATGACAAAAATAAGCTGGCTAATCCTCCAAAGAGCTTAAAAGAATTAGTTGAGCGTCAAGATCTTAAAGTGTTATATCAAGATCCGCGTACCAGCAGTATTGGACGGGGTTTATTACTTTGGATGAATGCAGTTTATCCAGCTGCAGATGTAGCAAATGCTTGGAAAACCCTTTCTAAACATACTGTCACTGTCACCAAAGGTTGGACTGAGTCTTATGGTGCCTTTTTAAAAGGCGAAGGCGATGTGGTTTTAAGC
>JAGZRY010000215.1 GCA_018381425.1 Haemophilus parainfluenzae | reverse complement strand
CTACGATTTGATAAAATGGGCGTTTTTTAGCTCCGCCACGAGATAAACGAATGGTTACCATAACCTTCCTCTAAATGTTTAATTACTAAAAGAATATTCCTAAACTCGAAAGCGGTTTAAGAATATAGCTTACTTTTTTCTCTGTATATATAGACAAAAAGCCTGAAGATTTTACACTTTTTGAGCAAAAAAGCAAGCCACAAGCCTATTTCAAACTTGAGAAATTCACCATAAAAAATGACCGCACTTCATCACAAAGTGCGGTCAAATTTTCATTCATTTATTGGATTAATAAACCCCTTGCGCCAACATTGCATCAGCCACTTTCACAAAGCCTGCAACATTTGCCCCGACAACATAGTTGATGTTTGCTTGACCAGCGACAGTGCCATATTTTTTACAGTTTGCATGAATATCTAACATAATACGATGAAGCTGTTTATCTACTTCTTCAGCTGTCCAGTATAAGCGTTGTGAACTTTGCGCCATTTCTAAGCCTGATGTCGCAACACCACCTGCGTTAGCCGCTTTACCTGGGCCAAATAATACACCAGCCTTTAAGAATGCATATGTTGCCTCGATAGTAGTTGGCATGTTTGCACCTTCAGCCACTAATTTCACACCATTTGCAATTAAAGCTTTCGCATCTGAAATCTCTAATTCGTTTTGGGTTGCACAAGGAAGTGCAATATCCGCTTTCACTTCCCAAGGGCGTTTACCTGCAAAATATTGAAGACCGAATTGTTTTGCAAACTCTTCTACTCGACCACGTTTTACATTTTTGAGCTCTAATAATGCCTCTAATTTTTCACGATCAAACCCTTCAGGTAAATACACATAACCCGCAGAGTCAGAACAAGTTACGACTTTCGCACCTAGCGCCATCGCTTTTTCAATCGCATATTGTGCTACGTTACCTGAACCTGAAACTAAAACCGTTTTGCCTAGGAAGCTATCCCCTTTCTCTGCAAGCATCGCTTGGGCAAAATACACCAATCCATACCCCGTTGCTTCTGGACGAATTAAGCTCCCACCGAATGAAAGACCACGACCAGTAAACACGCAAGCGGCTTGGTTTGATAATTTTTTCATATAGCCTGCAAGATAACCGACTTCGCGACCACCTACACCAATATCTCCTGCTGGGACATCAGTATCTGGACCAACATGACGATATAACTCGGCCATTAAAGCTTGACAGAAACGCATCACTTCAGCATCAGATTTACCTTTAGGATCAAAATCTGAGCCCCCTTTCGCACCGCCCATTGGCAATGTCGTTAAGGCATTTTTAAAGATCTGTTCAAAACCTAAGAATTTTAAAATCGATAAGTTTACCGATGGATGAAAACGCATCCCCCCTTTAAAAGGACCAATTGCACTGTTGAATTGCACGCGGAAAGCACGGTTTACTTGAACTTGGCCTTTATCATCAGTCCATGCCACACGAAATTGGATTGCGCGCTCTGGCTCAACTAAACGCTCTAATAAAGCTTCTGAACGGTATTTAGGGTTTGCTTCTAAGAAAGGCCAGATTGACGTGAAGACTTCACGAACGGCTTGTAAAAATTCAGGTTGGTGGCCGTCACGTTGAGCCACTTTTTCGAGAAATTCATCTAAGGATGCTACTGCTGACATAGGATTTTCCTTCTAGTAGTGAGTGAGTATGATGTGTGTAAAATTATTTTATTTCACCGTCTTCTTGCGGTGTGCCTTCAATATAGCAATAAAAAAATCAATCCAGCAACATTTTTTCTATAAAAAAAATGAAGAAAAAATAAAAAACGAGAAAATATTTAATATTTACTCGTTTTTATTAGATTAGTTCTAAAACCAATGCCTGAATTAGCACTTCAACTTAAAAAGTGGTTATTTATTTTTACCTTCTAAGTAAAGCCATTCAGCGACTTGCTTCGCAAAATACGTCAAAATACCATCTGCACCCGCACGTTTAAAACAAAGCAATGATTCCATAATGCATTCTTTTTCTTTCAACCAACCATTTTGAATGGCTGCCATATGCATCGCATATTCGCCAGAAACTTGGTAAGCAAAAGTTGGCACGCCGAAATACTCTTTCACACGATATACCATATCCAAATACGGCATACCTGGTTTCACCATCACCATATCCGCACCTTCTTGTAAATCAAGTGCGACTTCTTGTAAGCCTTCATTACCATTTGCCGGATCAAGTTGGTAAGTTTTCTTATCCCCACCTTTCAGATTACCCGCAGAACCGACTGCATCACGGAATGGGCCATAGTAATTAGACGCATATTTCGCTGAGTACGCCATAATTTGTGTATTGATATGG
Organism: Haemophilus parainfluenzae; assembly: GCA_018381425.1. Classification (GTDB taxonomy): domain Bacteria; phylum Pseudomonadota; class Gammaproteobacteria; order Enterobacterales; family Pasteurellaceae; genus Haemophilus_D; species Haemophilus_D parainfluenzae_O. Next base: position 1,415 of record JAGZRY010000215.1, on the reverse strand, counting down.
CCATTTTCTTCCAATGCCTGACGAATACGACCAATACGACCATCCATCATATCACTCGGTGCCACAACATCAGCACCCGCTTCAGCATGAGAAAGTGCCTGTTTAATCAGAATATCTGTCGTGATATCGTTTAAAACATAACCTTCTTCATCAATGATCCCGTCTTGTCCATGTAGTGTATAAGGATCGAGTGCGACATCGGTTAATACACCTAATTCTGGATAAGCGGCTTTCAATGCTCTCACTGCACGCTGTACCAAACCATTCGGGTTAAATGCCTCATCCGCCATTAAAGATTTTTTATCTTGCTCAACTACAGGAAATAATGAAATCACTGGCACGCCGTATTTCACTAAAAGGCCTGCTTCGATTAATAACTGATCGATCGTTAAACGTTCAACTTTAGGCATAGAAGGGACTGGTTCACGATGATTTTCACCTTCAATGATAAATACCGGATAAATTAAATCATTCGCGGTTAAAGTATTTTCTGCCACTAAACGGCGACTAAAATCATGTTTACGTAAACGACGAAGACGACGGGTTGGAAAACCGCCTAAAATTTGTTGAGTCATAATAATATTTCCTGTTTTTATGATGTTAAAAGGGCGTATAACCTACGCCCATTTTCTTAATCTTTGTGATTCAAATCCCCCTGATTTTCTACCGCACTTTTCTCATCCGTTGTCTCTTCTTCATCCTCTTTCGGTTGATAGAAACGTGCAACTAACAAGCCTAATTCAAAGAGAAGACACATTGGTACAGCAAGTAAAGTTTGAGAGAACACGTCTGGTGGCGTTAAGATCATGCCAACAAAGAATGCTCCCACAATAATATAAGGACGTTTTGCCGCCAATGCTTTCGTAGTTGTGACACCTGTCCAGCAAAGCAAAATAATAGCAACGGGTACTTCAAAGCACACACCGAAAGCCAAGAATAATGCTAGCGCAAAATCAAGATAACTGCTGATATCTGTTGCGATAGCCACCCCTTCTGGTGCGGTTTGCGTAAAGAAACTAAACACGAAAGGGAAAACAATATAATAAGCAAACGCCACACCGCAATAGAATAAAACTGTACTGGAAAATAATAACGGATAAATTAAACGTTTTTCATGTTGATACAACGCCGGTGCAACAAACGCCCAAATTTGATAAAGCAAATAAGGCACCGAAATAAATACCGATACAATCGCGGTTAATTTAATTGGCGTAAAGAATGGCGTTTGAATATTGGTTGCAATCATGGTTGCCCCCTTTGGCATTACTGCCGTTAAAGGTGCGGCGACAAAATGATAAATATCATTAGAAAAATAAACCAACGCCACAAAAACCACTAAAATACAAATTACACAACGTAATAAGCGGTTTCTGAGTTCAACAAGATGGGTAATTAACGGTTGGGAATCGTCCGTC
>JAGZRY010000214.1 GCA_018381425.1 Haemophilus parainfluenzae | reverse complement strand
CATTATTAGATACGGTGGAAAAATTATGATCATAGTAACATCAGGGCACGTCGATCATGGTAAAACAGCCCTTTTAAAAGCACTGACAGGTACGAATACTGCTCATTTGCCGGAAGAAAAAAAACGTGGCATGACTATTGATTTGGGGTATGCCTATTTGCCTTTAAAAGAGAAAGTACTCGGGTTTATTGATGTGCCTGGCCATGAAAAGTTTCTCGCCAATATGTTGGCGGGGCTTGGTGGTGTTCATTATGCGATGCTCATTGTCGCTGCAGATGAAGGGATTGCCGCACAAACTAAAGAACACTTAGCGATTTTGCGTCAGCTTCAATTTACTGAAATCATGGTAGTGATTACCAAGGCTGACCGAGCAACAAATGAGCAAATCGAGGTATTAAAAACACAAATTCAGACGGATTATCCATTCTTAGCTGAATCTCATTATTTTATTACATCGGCACAAACAGGCTTAGGGATTGATGCGTTACGCGATTATTTAGCCAATTTACCTGAATTAGCTGAAATAGATAAACCGTTCCGTTACGCCATCGACCGTGTTTTTAGCGTGAAAGGGGCGGGGACAGTGGTAACCGGGACAGCATTTGCGGGAACGGTGGCCATTGATGATGAACTCTTCCTTTCTACGGGACAAAAGGTTCGCGTAAAAAATATTCATGCTCAGAATACACCGAGCGAAAAAGGTTTGGCTGGTCAACGCTTAGCGCTCAATTTAAACGTTGATTTAGATCGTACTCCAATGCAGCGCGGCGATTGGTTGTTAGCCTCAGAACCACTTGAGCCGACCGATCGTATTACCATTGAAATTACACCTGAAGTGAATTTGAAAGACAGTCAGCCAGTGCACATTTATCATGCGGCAAGCCGTACGACGGGTAAGCTCACCTTGCTTGAAAGCAAAAATGCAATGAAAAATGACCGCACTTTGGCAGAAGTTATTTTAGAACAGCCATTATTTTTAGCTTTTGGGGATAAATTAATTTTACGTAGTGGTGATGCGAAAGTGTTAATTGGTGGTGCCAAGGTACTCGAAATTCATTCACCAAAACGTTATAAGCGCACAGAGGCTCGTCTAGCGTTCTTGGCTAAACTTAATCAGGCTCAAACTGCCACACAACGCATCGGATTGACCTTACAAAAAGAGGCGATTGCAGCTCAAGCTTTAATGTGGAGTGAGCAACTAACCGAAAATCAGCTGGCTGAAGCATTAGCCAAGAATGGCGATATCCGTTTCCAAAATTGGTGTTTTAATCGCAATTATCAACGTGAAAAAACGCAGCAAATTTTGACCGCACTTGCTACCTATCATGAGCAACATAATGATCAGCTAGGTTTGAGTAAGGCCCGCTTATACCGTATTGCGACACTAAACCAACCGGAAAATCTGATTTATCATTTTATTGAAGAAATGCTTGATGAAGGCCAATTGCAGCAGACTCGTGGCTGGTTGCATTTGCCTTCACACAAAATTCAATTTTCAGCCGAAGAGCAAAGCTTATGGCAAGCGGTGTTAGCTGAATTTGAGAAAGCGCATGGTCAAGCCATTTGGGTGCGTGATATGGCAACAGCCTTGGCGCAAGATGAAAGTGTGATGCGTAACTTTATGTATAAAGCTGGTAAATTGGGCTATCTCACCCCAATTGTAAAAGATCGATTTTTCCTGACTGAGAGCATTTATGCTTATGCTCGCTTAATTAAGCAAATGGCAGGCGAAGAAGGTAAAGTTGCCGTAAATGAATTACGTGATAAACTAAACTTTGGCCGAAAACTGACAGTACAATTAATGGAATATTTTGACCGTACCGGCTTTTTACGCCGCAAAGGCAATGACCATATTTTACGTGATAAAAATACATTTGATTTATAGGTAATACATGAAAAAGACACTGATTTCAGCCTTAATTTTAACCGCACTTTTTGCGGTAACAGGCTGTGAAGATAAAGAAACGAAGACAACCATTGAGCAACAAACACAGACAATTGCACAACTAACGGCAGAAAATACGCAATTAAAAGCTGAAAAAGAAAAGGCGGAGAAGGTTATTCCAGCAATTATTGCTCAAGATGATGTGATTTTTGATAAAGAGGAAACCATCAAATATCCTAAATCGCCCAAAGAAGATGAATATGTGCCTGTAGAAGGTAAACTTCATTACAGCATTTCTACACTAAAAACGAATATTGAATGGTTAGATACACTACTTTTAGAACAAATTTCCAAAAATGCTGACGGTAAACCAAGAAGCCGCGAGCAGCTTATAGCAGATTACCAGAAAGCATATGATGAAGCTAAGAAAGAGATGTTGGAATCCCCAATAATTGGTGTTGATGAAACCTTAGATTTAGCATTTAGTCACCAAAGGGGTAAGCTTGCTGTATTTTTAATAAATTATTACAGCTATAGCGGTGGCGCTCATGGCGTTGGGGGGGGCCACTATCTTAATATTGATTTAGAAACAAAAAAACTACTTTCATTTGATGATGTGTTTAAACCGAACCAACAAGCCAAATTAAAAGAATTGCTTTGGGAACGTTACACTCGATATGGCGAGGTAAAAGATGAGGAAGTATTTACTTCAAAAGACGCTTTTGAAGTAACCGATAATTTCTATTTAGATCATGACGGTATTCATTTTATGTATAACGTGTATGAAATTGCGTCTTATGCAGATGGACCACAGGAGTTGGTGATTGAGTGGTGGAATGCCTCTGCGTTATTGAAGCCTGAATTTCTTCAGAAACAGTATTATCCCGTTTCGAGTAATACGGCAGAATAACAAAGTGCGGCCAATAATGGCCGCATTTTTATTGGCCTTTTTTCACCCAGTATTTAAAAGGAGTATCTTTGGTTTCACTCGCTAAAAGGGTATGTTCCATAAATTGGCAGAAACTGGGAATATCGCGAGTCGTGGCAGGGTCGTCTGCTAGAATAAGCAACACTTCACCTTCATTCATATGGCGAATGTTTTTTCTCACAAGCATCACGGGTTCAGGACAACGTAAACCAACGGTATTAAGGGTTTTATCGACAGTAATTTCAGTCATTGTTATTCATCAGTTTTATTGAAGTTGAGCTACATCATACAATAATTATGGGGAAATTTCGATAAATCCGCTATCAATGATAAACTACGCAACAAATTCATTTGAATAATTATTTCATGGCTGAATACCTTATCCCCAAAAGTGCGGTCGTTTTTGAAGAAGAAATTAAGAAAAGTCGATTTATCACGTATTTGCAACATACGGAAGGACTTGAGCAAGCCAAAGCTTTTTGGGCAGAAATTAAATCGCAGCACCCTAATGCCCGCCATCATTGTTGGGCTGCAGTGGCAGGCAAGCCAACGGATTCTCAACAATTAGGCTTTTCCGATGATGGTGAGCCAGCAGGTACTGCAGGAAAGCCAATGCTATCCGCTTTACAGGGTAGCCAAGTTGGTGAAATCAGTGCTGTTGTTGTTCGTTATTATGGTGGCATTTTATTGGGCACTGGCGGTTTAGTTCGTGCTTATGGAAATGGTGTGCAGCAAGCTTTAAAATTATTAGAAACTGAACGAAAAGTAGAACGTCAGTTATTCCAAGTTCATTGTGATTATGCACAATTAAATTGGATCCAAATTTTATGTGAACAACATCAAATTGAAATTTATCAGCAAGATTTTCAAGTGCAGATTACATTGCAGTTAGGCATTAGTGAAGATCAAATTAAACCTTTTGAACAAGCATTAATTGAGCGTTC
>JAGZRY010000213.1 GCA_018381425.1 Haemophilus parainfluenzae | reverse complement strand
TAAAAAGACACCATTGGCAAGTAGTAATCCTAGAGGAGCGCCTAATTGTGGAAAAGTGCCATACCAACCACGTTTTCCTTCAGGTGCATTTTCGATTGCTACTAATGCAGCGCCGCCCCATTCGCCACCTAAACCAATGCCTTGACCGATACGACATAAGCAAAGTAAGATGGTTGCCCATATTCCGATACTGTCGTAAGTCGGTAATAAGCCGATCACTACGGTTGAGATTCCCATTACTAACAGGCTCATAACAAAGGTATTTTTTCTTCCTAAGCGATCGCCAAAATGTCCGAATAATACCGCTCCCAGAGGACGAGCAATAAAAGTCAGTGCTAGTGTAGAAAGTGCAGCAATTTGGCCCGAAAGTGGGTCAGCTGCGTGGAAAAATTGGTGATTGAAAACGAGCACCGCAGCCATGGCATAAATATAGTTATCGAAATATTCAATAGCGGTGCCAATCATTGTTGCTATTGCTACTCGTTTTAAGCTATTTGGATTATTGGTTGCTTGCATTACTTTCTTCCTTTAGGGCTTGAGTTGCTACTTTTATATCATTCGCTTGAGTTATAGCCGTGATAACTGCAACACCATCAGCGCCATATTTCCGTAAGGTTTTTACATGTTCTCGTTTTACGCCACCAATAGCCACAAGTGGTTTGGTGATTCCTGCTTCTCTCAATGTTTGAATGAACACCATTCCAAGTGTTGGTTTGGGATTCTCTTTTGACTGAGTCGGAAAAATTGGACCAATACCGAAATAATCAATTTCAGATAATTCTTCTCCAATTTTTGCTTCATCTAAACGGTTGACTGACCAACCAATAATGAGTGGTTTATTGGTTCTTGCTCGAATCGTTTTGACGGGCGTATCACTTTGTCCAACGTGAATGCCATCTGCTTCAATTTCTAAAGCTAAATCAACGTTATCATCGACAATAAATGGCACATTATATTGACGACATAAATTTTGACAGCTAATGGCTAAAGAACGTTGTTCCATTGGTGAATTTTCTAATGAGAATTTGCCTTTATCTCGGAATTGAAAACAGGTAATGCCACCTTCTAAAGCTTGTTTTAGTACAAAGAGCAAGCTTTTTGCTGGATTATCACCTAAATGTCGACAATCTTGTGTGCCTGCTACAAAATAGAGCGGTAAAATTTCTTGAATATTTTTCATCTTTTAATCCTTAAAGGCGACTGTAAGCCCAATGATTTGTTGGTCCATGTCCATGACCAATATTCAATGGGTGAGATATGGCTGCCGTAATAAAATCTTTAGCTGTTTTTACCGCACTTTTTAATGGTGCGCCTTTAGCTAATTCTGCGGTTAAGCAAGCTGAAAAAGTACAACCTGTGCCGTGAGTATGTGGGGTATCAAAACGCGGGCTTTCTAAAATAAAATGTTCACCATTTTGTAAAAGGATCCAATCTTGGCATTGCTGACTTTGTGAATTGAGTGAATGTCCGCCCTTAATAATCACATTCTTTGCGCCTTGTTTTTGCAAGTCTAACGCGGCTTGTTGAATGCTGGCTGTATCAGAAATCTTAAAACTAGTTAAAGTTTCTGCCTCAGGAATATTTGGCGTAATCACATCGGCAAGTGGCAATAAATATTTGCTTAGTGCGGAAACAGCTTGTTGTTGCAATAAAGGTGCCCCACCTTTCGCAATCATGACGGGATCAAGAACTAATGTGCCGAATGGTCGATTTTTTAAGAAATCAGCAACGCATTCGATAATATCTGCCGTGCCAAGCATGCCAATTTTGGCACTTGCAATTTGAAAGTCATTTTTTACCGCTTCTAGCTGTGCCTGAATTGTTTTTAGTGGAATAGGGTGAATATCAAATACGCCAAGTGTGTTTTGTGCGGTGACAGCTGTAATCACTGAAGTGCCAAATACATCCTGCATTTGAAAGGTTTTCAGATCCGCTTGAATTCCAGCTCCACCGCCACTATCAGAACCAGCAATAGTCAATACTTGTGCGATGTTAGACATATTTCACCTCCGCATTTTGTTCTATTACATTAGGTGTTAAAGCAGCCAATTCATCAAGCAAGCGAATTTGGAACTGCCCGACTTGTGTAGTTAAGTTTTTAGCCGCAATCTCTCCTGCAATGGTGTAAGCTGCACAGGCTTCGATTGTTGCTGAAAAATGTTTACCTCCATCAACGGCTAAAAATGCTGCGCATACTGCACTTAATAAACACCCCGATGCGGTGACTTTTGGAAATAGCGGCGTACCATTATGGACTGTGGCAGTTTGTTGTCCATCACTGATGATATCGACCTCTCCACTAATCAACACCGTACAGCCATAGCGTTGTGCAACATGTTTAGCGACTTTTTGTAGATTTGTTTTCCCTTGTCCCGCATCCACGCCTTTTGCTTGCCAGTCTTCACCTGCAATTGCAGCTAGCTCACCTGCATTACCACGAATTAAGGCAAATTTCACTTCAGACAGTAACTGACAGATAGTTTCGCGTCGGTAGCTCGTAGCACCCACTCCAACAGGATCAAGAACGACAGGAATACCGATTGAATTAGCGGTTTTACCTGCTAATAACATAGCCTCTCGTTCTTTACCTATGAGAGTACCGATATTGATGACTAATGCTTGGCTGATTTTCGGTATTTCAACCATTTCTTCAATATTAGCAGACATCAATGGTGATGCGCCTAAAGCGAGCAAACCATTGGCGCTAAAATTTGCAGCAACAATATTGGTAATATTATGAATCAACGGATTCTGTTCACGGATTTTTGATAAATAAACTGATTTCATTTTACACCTTCATTTTTATGCTAAATCTAATCCCATTTGCCAAAATCCGATTTCCATTCGAGTGGCTGTGGTAAAAATCTGTTGGATATTAGCGAGTTGAGAATCATTAATCGGCTCGCAAAGTGCGGTAAGAAAATCAACAGTTTCTTGTGCGGCTTGTTGATATTCTGGTGCTGAGTATGCGTCAATCCAAGCTTGATAAGGATTGTTTGGTAGTTTTGGATAATTTTCTGTGATGTAGCGGGCGACTTGTGCGTAACCTAAAGCACAAGGTGTAAGAGCTGCATAAAGTTCTGGTAAACCACCCGTCATTCCACAATCAAGTAAGTAACGTGTATAGGAAATACATGCCGCACTTTCGGGTGTTTGGAATATTTCCTGTTCACTAATTTCCCATTGCTGGCAGTAATCCAAATGTAATTGGATTTCTTGGCAAAGAATGTCTAGCGTTTTACGCGGCATGTCCATTTCAGCAAAATTTCTCGCCTTGAAGACGCCTAAGGCAAAAGCACGGCTGTAATGGAAAAGATAGATGTAATCTTGTTTTAAATAGTGTTGAAAACAAGCTTTTGGCAAGGTGCCTTTTGCAAGTTGTTGCACAAATTCATGCTCAACATATTGCTTCCAATAAGGTTGTGCTTGCTGAATGAGTTGGTTGATCATCATTTTCCCTTACTGTAATTCGACAGCATAGTCTTTCAATTTAAGTGATTTTGGAATCAAGCCTTTTTGATGCATAAATTCCGCCATTTGTTGATAACGTTTGGCATCTAATTGACGAGGTTTCGTTGCTAATAAAGGCAAGGTGTCTTTCCACGCTAATTGATTTAATTCTGTATTGAGTTCTTTTGGCTTATGGTTCACAAAAGATTGCCATGCTTCATCTGGATGGCTTTGTAGATAGGTTGTGGCTTGTTCAAGTGCGGTCAAAAAATCGGAAATTTTTTTAGAAGCAAGACTGTTTTTGTTAGCAACTACAATCAATTCATCATAAGCCGGCACACCATAT
>JAGZRY010000212.1 GCA_018381425.1 Haemophilus parainfluenzae | reverse complement strand
TTCGATTGTGTAGTGTTTACCCATAAAAAAATCTGCACCTCAATTGTTGGTTTGTTGAGTCCAACTTTTGGGGTGCAGATCAAATTTCACCGCACTTTTGTATGATTAATTTCTGTCGAGTGGCTTTCTATTTTCTTCCGTTTCCGGCTCAAGATCTAATTTAGCCATGAGCATCTGATCGCCATCTTCTTCTGGGTTGCCAGTCACTAATAATTTATCACCATAGAAAATGGAATTTGCGCCAGCCATAAAGCACATCGCTTGCATTTCTTCACTCATGCCTTGACGACCTGCAGAAAGACGAACATAACTTTTCGGCATAGTAATACGCGCAACAGCAATAGTACGAACAAACTCTGTCCAATCTAAATCAGCTGCATCTGCCATTGGTGTGCCTTCTACTTTCACTAATTGGTTAATTGGCACGGACTCTGGCTGCGGATCAAGATTTGCCAAACTTGCAATGAGGCCTGCTCGCTCTTTACGGGTTTCGTTCATTCCGACAATACCGCCACAGCAAACTTTCAAACCGGCATGACGCACTTTTCCTAATGTGCTTAAACGATCATCAAAACGACGTGTGCCAATGACATTGTGATAATTTTCTGGCGCGGTATCTATATTGTGGTTGTAATAGTCCAATCCTGCATCTTTTAACTCTTCCGCCATACCATCTTGCAACAACCCAAAGGTGCCGCAAGTTTCTAAGCCAATATCTTTTACCGCACGAATAATCGCCGTCACTTTTTCCATATCTTTAGGTTTAGGACCACGCCATGCTGCTCCCATACAAAAACGTCCTGCACCACGTGCTTTAGCAATTTTGGCTTTTTCGACAATTTCATCAATATCCAAGATCTGCTGATTTTGCACGCCTGTTTGATAACGTGCTGATTGTGGGCAATAACCACAATCCTCTGGACAGCCCCCTGTTTTAATCGACATCAACGTCGATAACTGTATTGCGCCAGGGTTGAAATGCTCTCGATGCACTTGAGCCGCACGATAGACTAATTCTAAAAAAGGTGTTTCAAACAACGCTTCTACTTTACAAACAGACCAATACTCTACTGATGGATGGGGTGTAATAGATGAAAGCTGTACTACATTTGTTGTGGTCATTATATTTTCCTCGTTTAAGCTATGTCGCTTTGATTAAGTTGAGCATATTACTCTGCAATATGATAAAAAGAGATCAGATCACTTTTCCTTGATGAATTTCAATCACTCGATCAATATGCCGTTCAATTTCTTTGGGTTGATGTGTCACCAGTAACATGGTGAATTTTTTCTCTTCACATAATCGATCCATTAAATCCTGCATTTCAATGCGTAATTTAGGATCAAGAGCTGAAAAAGGCTCATCCAATAATAAAATGGGTTTATCTCGTAGCAAACAGCGCGCTAACGCTACTCGCTGTTTTTGTCCACCTGAAAGTGCGGTTGGTTTTCTCGTTAAAAAATCCTCTAAATTAACTGCTCTTGCAGCTTGTTCTACAAGTGCTTTTTCTTCTGCATTTAAGGCTAAATTCGGTTTTAAACCTAAGGCAATATTCTCTTCTACAGAAAGATGAGTAAAGAGATTATTTTCCTGAAATAGCATGGAAACAGGGCGTTCAAAAGGTGCCGTTTTAGTATGATTTTCACCATTTAGCCAAATCTCGCCACTATCGGCATATTCAAAGCCGGCAATTAAATTCAGCAAGGTACTTTTTCCTGAACCACTTTCACCAATGATGGCGATTTTTTCCTGGGCTTGAATATGTAAATCAAATACCATCGGCATGGATTGATAATTGAAGACCACATTATTTAATTTAATCATGTTGTTCCTTCTGCCCTTCAATAAACATAAATAAACCTAAACATAAGCCCAATAAAATCAATGCCGTCACTGCCGCTTCTTGGCTTCGATATTGTCCGATTTGTTGATAAAGCAAATGAGGCAACGAAGTGAAGTCAGGGCTACCAAATAAGGCTATCGCTGTAAAATCGCCGAGTGATAAAGTCGTTGCGAGTGCCAAGGCATATTTCAACGGTGCTTTTAGTATCGGATATTCAATTAAACGAAAACGCTGCCAGCCTGTAATACTCAGCGATAAACAGAGTTTTTCATAATATTGCATCGATTGATTCATTGGTGTATTAAGAATTTTGATGACAAATGGCAAGGCAGCCAAGGCGTTACAAACAGATACCACCACAAACAAATGCCCTGCTGAAAAATCAATATCTTGCAACCAAAGGAATAAGCCGACTGCTAAGACGATCGTCGGAATGGCTAAAATCATCATGCCCCCCGTTAAAATTAAGTGAGCTAATTTGGGATGATATAACCATTGCAGTTGCCGTGAAAGCAATAATAAGAAAAATCCAAATAATACCGATAAAACCCCTGCGGTCGGCGCCATGGTTAATGAATAAGCAAGCGCTTTCCATAATTGTGGGTTTTGCCAATAACCAAATAATTGGGTCGCTGACAAACCTTGGAAAACGATATTGAATAAGGGACTTAAAATAAATAAGCACACCGAGAATAAGACAAAAACATGTCCAAATTTGACCGCACTTGAAAAAGGCAAAACCCATCGATAACGTTGCGAAATCTGGGTTTCGGGTGCTTTCGCCCAATATTGTGAAAGTGAAAATAACGCAAAACAAAACGCAAATTGTACTAACGCAAAAAGTGCCGCTTTGGGTAAATCAAATTCAAAGAAAATAGCTTGATAAATGGCGACTTCTAGTGTGCTATTTTGTGGTCCACCACCTAGTGCCAAGACAATCGTAAAACTGGTGAAACACAGCATAAAAATCAATACAAAGGCAGACACGATTTGGCTTTTCAAATAAGGCCATTCAATTAAACAGAAAAATGTGAAACCTTTGATATTTAATTGTGCCGCAAGTTGGTGCTGTTCGGTCGGTACACTTTGCAAAGCCTGCAAACTCATTCGGGCAGCTAAGGGAATATTAAAAAATAAATGGGCAATGAGAATACCACTTAAACCATAAATGGAGGGTTTCCACGAAATACCTAGTGTTTGCAGCAGTTGTGTTAGCCAACCAGCAGTGCCATAAATGCCAATTAAACCGAAAATAGCCAACAATGCAGGCAAGACAAACGTAAGAGAAAAAATGCGTAAAATGAGCGATTTGCCTTTGAAATCTAAATAGAAAAAAGCGCGAGCAAATAAAGTACCAATTATGCTAGAAAGCAAGGCTGACAAGAATGCCTGCCCGACACTAAAGGCGATAACTTGATGCAAATAATCGTCTTTTAAGAAATCAGATAAGGCATAATCACTTCCCACTGAAAAAACAGCAGGAAGTGAAAAAACATAGAGTAAAACAATGAAAAAAATGACCGCACTTCCGCCCAAATAATGGCGAGGACGAAAATGCGGATGTTGCAATAAGCTCATTAATACTACTTAGATAAAGCTTTTTGCCATTGATTGATCCAGCCTTTAAGCTGCTCACTTGTTACCGTTGTGGTATCTAAAATACGCATTGATTTTGCGCGAGAATTAAGCGCATCAATATGACTTTCGATATCGGTCTCTACCACGGGTAACATCACATTATTTTTGGCAATATCCGCTTGAGCTTGCGGTGAAAGTAAGAATCCTAAAAATTCATCAGCACAGGCATTATTACGGTTAGCAACTTTTGCCGCAACCTCAACTTGTAATACGCTACCCTCTGCAAATTCCGTTGCCACATAATTGTCTTTTTGTTCAGACAGAATATGGTAAATCGGTGAAGTATTGACGCTTAAAACCACATCGCCTTCGCCTTTTAAAA
>JAGZRY010000211.1 GCA_018381425.1 Haemophilus parainfluenzae | reverse complement strand
CTGCTCCCACAAGAGGGCAAAATCCGCCATGCGCTCTATCAATTAGATAGCATTCGTCACGAGCAAATTTCAGATGAAGGTGAATTTATCCTCAATGTACAAATTGATAAAGTCGAATGGCTCAAACTTTGTAAACAATTCCCTAAACTGTCAGAAATTATTTACTAATACCGTATTGTTTTAATTTATTGGCAATCGCCGTGTGTGATACGCCTAATCGTTGTGCCAATTTTCGCGTACTTGGATACTGAGCATAAAACGCGCGCAATACACTCGCCTCATATTGTCCCATGATTTCATCTAGCGTTTGCTCACCAAAATCATCTGCAGAAATGACCGCACTTTGTACAGGTTTTAAATTTAAACTTTCAATATCAAGCTGGTTATTCTTTGCTAAGGAACAGGCACGATACAAGACATTGTAAAGCTCTCGCACATTACCTTGCCAAGGCTGACCTTTCAAATAATTTAGAAAATCAGCATCATATTGCGGCATTGAAATCTTAAGCTGTGTGCTGATTTCTTGTAAAAAACTGTCTGTTAAAGGCTGAATGTCCTCCACTCGCTCACGCAATGGTGGCACATTTAGTGCTAAAACATTTAAGCGATGGAATAAATCACTGCGTAATTTCCCTTGTTCTAACAGTTTTTCCATCGGTTCTTGTGAAGTACAAATCACTCGAACATTTGCATGATGTTCTTTTTCTTCCCCCACTCGACGGAAAGAACCATCCGTTAAAAAACGCAATAATTTTGCCTGTAAACTTAATGAAAGCTCAGCAATGCCATCCAGTAACACCGTGCCTTCGTTAGCATATTCAAAAAAACCGATCGTTTCACTGTCACCCACTTTACGCCCAAACATTTCACTTTCCGCATCTTCATCTGGCAAGCCCGCACAGTTTACTGCAATGAATTTTTTCTCACGACGCAAGCTCGCAAAATGGCAAGCTTTTGCTAATAAGTCTTTACCCGTGCCCGTTTCACCTTGAATTAAAAGTGGTACATCAAACATCGCAAAACGTTGTGCATTTTCGACCGCACTTTTCATGGAAAAGCTTTGAGTGACAAAGCAAGAGAAAGGATCTTGTGGATTAAATGTCAGCATAAAATAAGCTCAATTTTATTGAATGATGCCGATATGATAGGGAGTTTATTGATATGTGTAAAGATTAATTTACATATAAAAAGGGCAATCCTTGACTGCCCTTTTAGATGATTTTTCGTATTATTTTTTCACTGCACGATCAAGTTCTTGTGCGATGATTTCCATGCTTTCTAAACCACCAAACGCAAGATACCAATTCGCTGCATCAAGATACACAATGTGTCCATCTTTATACGCTTTGGTTTGTTTGATGATATCGTTATCCAACACTTTTTGTGCATTGTTGGCTTTTTCTGTAATCGCCGCAGTACGATCCACGACAAGTAAAAAGTCTGGATTTTTTTCTAAGATATATTCAAAACCAACACTTTGGCCGTGCGTAGACGATTTAATGCTGTCATCAATCGGTTTAAAACCAAATTTTTGATACACCATACCATAACGAGAACCGTCACCAAAGGCACTGATTTTACTTTCATTAACCAACACCAATAGTGCCGTTTTGCTTTGTGCGTCTTTCGCAACTTGCGCGACTTTACTGTCTAACGCTGATAATTTCTCTTTTGCGACATTTTCTTTGTCAAAGATCTGTCCAAGTGCGGTCACATTTTGTTGAAAACTTGGATAATAATTGGTGTAGTCATAATCCACATTCAACACAGGTGCAATTTCCTTAAACTTGTCGAGCATTTTTTCTTGACGTTTAGAAGCAATGATCAAATCCGGATTGAGCTCATTAATTTGCTCTAATGATTGCTCTTTCAAATCACCAACATTCTTATATTTTTTGTCTGCAAATTCTGCAAGATAAGCAGGGATTTTGCTACTTTGAGGAAAACCTACGACTTTATCTTGTACACCTAATGCACGAAGTGTGTCTGCTGCACCAAAATCGAGAACCACCACACGTTGTGGATTTTGTGCCACGACTTGTTTTCCAACGGAATTTTCCACCGTAATATCCGCAGCTTGTACAACACTAGAAAGTGCGAAGAGTGAAAGTGCTAAAGTTGATAATGTTTTTTTCATAAAGATTTCCTTATTTATCTAAAATAAACGGCAATTTTATGGTCGTCGATATCCTGAATAGGTATCGACATATCATAAATATCTTGTAGCACGGGCGATTGCATAATGTGGTTAACTTCCCCTTGGTGCACTAATTTTCCATTTTTCATGGCAACAATGTAGTCTGAATAACAAGAGGCGAAATTAATATCATGAATCACAATCACCACGGTTTTGTTGAGTTCTGTCGCTAATTTACGCAAAACTTGCATGATCTGCACAGAATGCTTCATATCCAGATTATTTAATGGTTCATCCAACAAAATATAATCGGTATCTTGTGCAAGCGTCATTGCAATATAAGCACGTTGTCGCTGTCCACCACTTAAGTTATCGATATATTGATGACGAATATCATCTAAATTCATATAGGCAATGGCATTATCAATAAAAGTGCGGTCAGTTTGGGTTAAGTTTCCTTTGCAATAAGGAAAACGCCCAAAAGCGACTAAATCTTCAATAGTTAGACGCAAATTAATGTTGTTCGTTTGCTTTAAAATCGCAAGTTGTTTCGCAATATCGCTACTTTTCTTACGATTGAGCAATTCACCGTTGAGATAGATCTCGCCACTATCAGCATTCAACAAACGGCTCATAATAGACAGCACCGTACTCTTCCCCGCGCCATTTGGCCCGATAAAAGATGTAATTTTCCCCGTAGGAATGGTAACGGACACATTATCCACCACCTTTTTGCTTCCGTAACTTTTAGTAATATTGCGAATTTCTATTGCCATTTTTTGTTTGCTCTTAATAACAAATAAATAAAGTACACACCGCCGACAAAATTAACGATGATGCTTAATGTCGTGCGGAACGTAAAAATATGGGTCACTAATAATTGCCCTAAAATCAAGGTTATGATGGAAATTAACATCGCGGCAGGAATAAGAACTTTGTGGCGATAATCACGAACAAATTCAAAGGTCACGTTCATCACTAATAACCCAAGGAAAGTAAGTGGACCAACAAGTGCGGTCGACACTGACGTTAAAATTGCCACGAGAATTAATAGAACTTTTAAGGTCTTTTGATAATCGATACCTAAGTTAATGGCATTTTCTCGCCCTAACGCCAACACATCAAAGCAATGCCAATATTTCAAACTGAAAACAATGGTCGCCACTAAAATGGCTAATGCGACCCACAAGATTTGTGTATTGATTCGGTTGAAACTTGCAAAGCCAATATCTTGAGCGATCTGGAATTCATTTGGGTCAATCAACACTTCCATAAACGTCGTTAAGCTACCAAAGAAGGTGCCGAAAATAATCCCGACAAGCAACAAGAAGAAAATATTTTGGTTTTCTTTCTTAAACAGGAAGTGATAAAGCACTAATGAAAACGCCATCATTAATCCCGTACACAAGACAAACAATGCAATCGAATTCATAGAAAGCAATGTGCTTGAGCCGAAAAGGAAAATTATCGTGGTTTGAATCAGTAAATACAGCGAATCTAAACCTAAAATACTCGGCGTGAGAATTCGGTTATTCACAATCGTTTGGAAAATCATTGTAGCAAGTGCAATTGCCGCGCCTGTAATCACAATCGCAATTAAGGATAAGGCACGATTTTCCAAGGCATATAGCCAACGGTTCGGTAAGTTGTAGCCTAAATAAAGTGCAAGAGAAACAATG
>JAGZRY010000210.1 GCA_018381425.1 Haemophilus parainfluenzae | reverse complement strand
CAGAAGTTGAACTGGTAAAAAGTATATGTTGTACACCTTGTTTCTTTGCTTGATTGGCTAAAAAAGCAAGATATTCACAATACTGTTGAGAAGAAAAACGGCTAGGTGGTAAGGTGATAATGAGAGCATCTACATTAAAAAGAGGGCGAATATGGTCTGGTAAATGCTTTATTTCGTCAGAAAGAGAAAAAGGATAAGTTTCAATACCCAGCTGATGCAATTTTTGAGCATCCTCAGGGGATTGTTTTGATCCTTTTACACGCCAACCAAGCTCTTTTAAGTGTATCGCCAATGGTAAGCCTAACCAACCTAAACCTACTATCGCAACAGATTTCATAGTCTTTTATTCACAATATTTTATCCATAAAAATCCCTGCCATTCTAAAGCATAGCAGGGAGTTTGTTAATGTTATTTTGTTAATAAATCCAACGCCTCTTGATATTTAGCCACTGTTTTTTCAATCACTTCTTGTGGTACTTTCGGTGCTGGCGGTTGTTTATTCCAACCACTTTGTTCTAACCAATCTCGTACAAATTGCTTATCAAATGAGGGCGGATTTGTGCCTTCTTTATAAGTATCAACTGACCAAAAACGGCTAGAATCCGGTGTTAATACCTCATCCATTAAAGTGAGTGTGCCATTTTCATCTAAACCAAATTCAAATTTAGTATCACAAATAATAATACCTTTAGTCAGCGCATATTTTGCTGCCTCAGTATAAAGTGCAATCGCTTTTTCTCTCACTTGTGCCGCTAACTCTGCACCAATTGCTTTTTCACATTCTTCATAGCTGATATTGATATCGTGATTGCCCACTTCTTCTTTACTTGATGGCGTAAAAATTGGTTCAGGTAATTTACTTGCCTCAACTAATCCTTCTGGTAATTTCAAACCGCAAATGGTACCCGTTTGCTTATAATCTTTTAGTCCGCTACCCGTTAAATAACCACGTACGATAGACTCAATTTTAATTGGATTCAAACGTTTACAAACCACTGCGCGATCTTTTACTAAATCAGCTTCTTCTTTTGGTAACACATCATAAACTGAATCGCCAGTAAAATGATTCGGCATAATATGGGCTAACTTATTGAACCAGAAGTTGGAAATTTGCGTCAGAATTTCACCTTTGCGTGGGATAGGATCATCTAAAATCACATCAAATGCAGACAAACGGTCACTGGCTACCATTAGCATCCGTTTATCATCGATCTCATAAAGATCACGCACTTTTCCCGAATAGATTTTTTTTAGACTAAGTTGTGTCATTGCTTGCACCTTTAATTATAAGAATAAAAAATCGGCGGATATTGTACCGCACTTTTAGCGCAAACGTTTGCTTTTTTTGTCAAAATTTTTAAAGAAAAGAAATTACAGAGTCATACACCTAAACAAGCTATAGATAACAAAAGAAAAGCAATTTAATTTGAGCTCAATCTGAAAATCAGCGACAATACAGCATTATTTAAAACAGAAGAAACAAAACAAATGAGTTATCCATTAGAAGAAGTGAATAAACGTCGCACATTTGCGATTATTTCCCACCCTGACGCGGGTAAAACTACTATCACCGAAAAAGTATTGTTATACGGCAATGCCATTCAAAAAGCGGGCTCTGTTAAAGGTAAAGGCTCAGCACAGCATGCAAAGTCTGACTGGATGGAAATGGAAAAACAACGTGGTATTTCCATTACGACTTCCGTGATGCAATTCCCTTACAATGAGTGCTTAGTAAATTTATTAGATACGCCGGGGCATGAGGATTTCTCCGAAGATACCTACCGCACTTTGACAGCTGTGGATAGTTGCTTAATGGTTATCGATTCTGCAAAAGGGGTTGAGGAACGTACCATTAAACTAATGGAAGTGACCCGTTTGCGCGATACACCAATTATCACATTCATGAATAAACTTGACCGTGATATTCGTGATCCAATGGAATTATTAGATGAAGTGGAAAACGTATTAAAAATCCATTGTGCGCCAATTACTTGGCCAATTGGTTGCGGTAAATTGTTTAAAGGTGTTTATCATTTATATAAAGATGAAACCTATCTTTATCAAAGCGGCCAAGGCTCAATCATTCAAGAAGTACGAATCGTGAAAGGCTTAAATAGTCCGGAATTAGACGCTGCCGTAGGTGATGACTTAGCCCAACAACTGCGTGATGAATTAGAGCTTGTAAAAGGTGCAAGTAATGAATTTGATTTGGATTTATTCTTAAGTGGTGAATTAACACCAGTCTTTTTCGGTACAGCATTAGGTAACTTCGGTGTCGATCATTTTTTAGATGGTTTAACTGAATGGGCACCTGCACCACAAGCTCGTCAAGCTGATACCCGTAAGGTTTCAGCAGAAGAAGAAAAATTCACTGGTTTCGTGTTTAAAATCCAAGCTAATATGGATCCCAAACACCGCGACCGCGTGGCTTTCCTCCGCGTAGTTTCGGGTAAATACGAAAAAGGGATGAAACTTAAACACGTGCGTATTGGTAAGGATGTGGTTATTTCCGATGCGCTCACCTTTATGGCGGGGGATCGTACCCATGCTGATGAGGCCTATGCTGGTGATATTATCGGCTTGCACAATCACGGTACAATTCAAATTGGCGATACCTTTACACAAGGCGAAGAGCTTAAATTTACCGGTATTCCAAACTTTGCCCCTGAATTATTCCGTCGCATTCGTTTAAAAGATCCTCTCAAACAAAAACAATTGTTAAAAGGCTTAGTACAACTTTCTGAAGAAGGTGCTGTGCAAGTATTCCGTCCATTAAGCAATAATGATTTGATTGTTGGCGCAGTCGGTGTGTTACAGTTTGATGTAGTCGTTTCTCGTCTGAAATCAGAATATAACGTTGAAGCCATTTACGAAACGGTCAATGTCGCAACGGCCCGTTGGGTAGAATGTACGGATAACAAAAAATTTGAAGAGTTCAAACGCAAAAATGAGCAAAATCTGGCATTAGATGGTGGTGATAATCTTACTTATATCGCACCAACTATGGTTAACTTAAATCTTGCACAAGAACGTTATCCTGATGTGACCTTCTTTAAGACAAGGGAACATTAATTCTCCATTTTCTATAATTAACAAAAGGAACAATCATGAAAAAACTGATGCTTATCAGTACAGCAGCATTACTACTTTCAGGCTGTGTAAACACTGAGCTATCAAATGCAGGAAAAGCTTACAATCCACAAACTGATGCACGTATCCGTCTATACGGACAAAATGGTCGCTATACCGAGATGGAAGTAAAACAGGATGGAAAAACAGAAAAAGTTAATGTTGGTGGTGGATTAGGGCAATCCTTCGGCTCAATGCTTTACCTTAAAGGTAATGAATCACTAGGGATGCCAGATAGCGAAGCGAGTAAAAAACCAAGTCAATTCAATAACATTGGTTCAAGTACCTTCTTTAAAGAGTTTGTTATCCCTGCGGGCGCTGAAATCACTCTAAAAAGTGAAATAGTAACCCCAGATAATACTTATACCGATTATGCAAAAGGTATTAAATATACACAACTAGGTTACAGCTGTTCTGGTAAAAAACTCACATTCACGCCTCAGGCAGGAAAAGATTATGAAGCATTACCTGCAGCATCAACAGCTCAATGTAATTTAACTTTAGTAGAATTGAAATAATCAATATGAAAGGTCACCGCAAGGTGGCTTTTCTTTTATATAAAGACATTAAAATTTGTAGCAAATAACAACTGACGGATAGAACAAAGTGCGGTTAAATTTAATCGCATTTTTTATACAAAAGAAATAGAGAAAATAAGATGGCTGGGGTACTAGGATTCGAACCTAGGGATGCCGAGAT
>JAGZRY010000209.1 GCA_018381425.1 Haemophilus parainfluenzae | reverse complement strand
TCCTGCGATTGCTGGTCGTGAAGGCGTACGTAATAAAGATATTAATGGCCGTTTAGTGTGGAATATCAATGAGAAAAATAAATTAACCTTGGATTCTGGCTTTAGTCGCCAAGGTAATATTTATAACGGTGATACACAAAATAGTGCGACTGATCTTTACAATAGTATTAAAGCACCTTATACCAGACAACTTGCTAGCTCAAAGGCGGAAACTGCTCGTTTATACCGACAAAATTATGCGCTAACTTATGAAGGTAAGTTTGATCATTTTGATAACAAAACTTACATTGCATTTGATAAGACTAAAAATAGCCGATTACCTGAAGGATTAGCTGGTGGGCCAGAGGGAAGCTATACTAGCACTACAGGTTTTACTGACTCAATTTTAAAAAATACGCGTTTTAGTTCAGAATTCTATATTCCATTTACACTTGGTGTAGAACACATGGTTACCTTGGGATTTGAAGGTACACATAGCACCTTAGATGATAAGCAATCAATGACACAAAATCTTGGAGAGAAAGTGATTTTTGTGACAAATGCTAAGGGTCAAAGAGAAAGAAAAGTTATTTCTGATCCAACAGAGTCATTCCCAGGTATTACAAAAAATCGTGGTGGTTATTCTAGCCAGACCGAGTGGGCTGTCTTCCTAGAAGATAATATTTCGGTGACTGATAAGCTTATTTTAACACCTTCAGCTCGTTATGATCATAATAGTTATTCGGGATCAAATGTGAGTGGTGGACTTAATTTTCTTTATGCAGTTACAGATAATGTAAATGTAAAAGGTGGGATTGCTAGAGCTTATAAAGCACCCAATCTTTATCAAACTAATCCAAACTACTTACTTTATACACGTGGACAAGGTTGCCCAACCGCAGGTGATTATGCATGTTATTTCCAAGGTAATGAAGATTTAAAACCAGAAACTAGCTGGAATAAAGAGATTGGTGTGGAATACAATAAAGACGGTTATCTTGCATCTCTTACATATTTCCGTAACGATTACCGTAACAAAATTGTGCCATCAGATAAGCTTATTGGTGTGACTTCTAATAAAAATGAAGTATACCAATGGAGTAATGCGAATCATGCACTTGTTGAAGGTCTAGAGGGAAATTTAACCTTACCATTAATCGAGAATAAATTATCTTGGGTTAATAACTTCACTTATATGCACAAAACTAAAAATAAAGATACGGGCAATCCGCTTTCTATTGTGCCGAAATATACGTTAAATTCTAGCTTGAGCTATCAGATTACAGACGGTTTTGACGCGATGCTGACTTATACGCAATATGGTAAACAAACTGGCCGTAAAGTAAAAGAGATTAGAATGGAAAATGCGGCAGCATTAGCTAACTCAACTGAAATCGGTAGTTATGCCGTTTGGGGATTAAGTGCAGGCTATAACTGGAAAGATACGATTAGTGTGCGTATTGGTGTGAACAACTTATTTGATAAACGTGTTTATCGTGAAAATAATGGAGCAAGCACTTATAACGAACCTGGTCGTGCTTATTATGCAACGGTAAAATATACTTTCTAAGTAAGAATAGATGATTGAAGCCCTGTTTATACAGGGCTTTTTTTGTGTGTAATTAATTTAGACAACAAAAACGCAAAGAAATCTTGACTTAACATATAAAAATAAACGATAATTATTATCATTTTAATTTTATTAAGGGTGTACTCATGAAGAAAGCAAATTTTGCCTTATTGCCACTTGCCATATTTGTTGCAGGTCATGTCCAGGCTGAAGAAAAATTAGATGTGATTAATGTTGTTTCCGAGAACAGCGGGGCAAAAAGTAAGACTAATGTGATTACAACAAAAACAATGGAGCGTAGCACTGAGACTGAATTAAAAGGTTTATTAAAAGATGAACCAGCAATTAATTTTGGTGGCGGTCGTGGTACATCACAATGGTTTACAATTCGTGGTATGGGACAAGATCAAGTTGATGTGAAAATTGATGGTGCTTATACCGATGCACAATTATTCCATCACCAAGGTCGTTTTATGTTTGATCCGTCCTTATTAAAACGTGTTGACGTGCAAAAAGGGACAGGTTCAGCAAGTGCTGGAATTGGAGCTACAAGCGGTGCAATTGTTGCAGAAACAGTTAGCGCAAAAGATTTGCTCAAAGAAGGACAAGATATCGGTTTCAAAGTTAATGCAGGTGTAAGTTCAAATAGTGGTTGGTCTAAAGGTGCGACTGTTTATTCTAAGGCTGGTCCGGTAGATGCGTTAATTTCTGCTAATTTTGTGACAGAACGTGACTATAAAGCTGGTAATGGATATAAAGTTAAAAATAGTGCATTAGGACAGCGTGGTTTATTGGCTAAGCTTGGTTTTGATTTGAATGAAAATCACAGAATTGAAGTCAGTCATCGTCAAGAACGTCATTATGGTGTCCGTGCACTTCGAGAAGAGTTTGATTTTGCACAAGACAATAATGAGGCGAATAATGCCCCTCGCTATCGTATCACACAAAATGATACGACAAGCGTAGAATGGAATGGTAAGAACATGGGCTTTGTGACGAACGCTAAAGCCAATGTGTATCATTCTGTGATTAATCGTAAAGAGCCAAGTGAGAATTCGAAAACGCGCTTAATTGCTAATGGTGCAAATTTAAATTTAGAAAGCGCAGTGGGTCAGTCTCATCTTATTAAATATGGTGTTAATTATCGTGATCAAGAGGGTAAACCTAATTCGCTAACCGTACAAAACGGTGTTCAAATGAAAACTCAAAAGAAACGTGATGTAGGTGTTTATGCTGAAGGTATTTGGGGCTTAGGTGCTTTTACCTTAACAACTGGATTACGTTATGATCACTTTGATTTCCGAGCAATGAATGGCAAAAAATCTCATAAGGGAAGTGTAAACCCAAGTGTTGGTTTAATTTATGAAGTGAATAATGATCTAAGCTTTAATGCGAGCTTAAACTATGCAACACGTAGTCCTCGTTTCCATGAAGTGATGTTATCTTCAGGTGAAACTCGAGGTCGATCATCCGTTTATTCAATTGCATCGAATATCAAACCAGAGAAATCACGCAATGCAGAAGTGGGTTTCAATTACAAACTTGCTGATAATTTCTCTTTAAACGGAAGCTATTTCTGGCAAACTGTAAAAGATACACATGCATTTACGCAAGTCAGCCCTGGTTTTTATGAAATCCAAAATGCAGGTAAGCTAAGAAACCACGGATATGAAGTCGGTGCTGCTTATAAATATGAAGGTTTAACATTACGTGCAGGCGTGGCTTATAGTAAACCTGAATTAGATGGCAGAACAGTGGATAGTACTGTGACAGCTATTCCGATTGGACGTACTTGGACTACAGGTGTGTCTTATCGCTTTACTCAATCTGATATTGAAATTGGCTGGAAAGGTCGCTTTGTACAACATACTAGTTATGACGCAACAACAAATAACCGTGGCGGTGGTGCAACAACCACTAAACGTCCAGGCTATGGGGTAAGTGATTTCTATATTACATGGAAACCAGCTGAAAATATTAATGTGAATCTTGCGTTAGATAATGCGTTTAACAAATATTATCGAAGCCACAGCCAACGTGCAGGTGTATCAACATTACCTGAACCAGGTCGAGACATTCGTTTAAATATTAATTATACCTTTTAAATAAATCTCTAATTGCTTAACTGGGAATTTAAAGTGCGGTCGATTTAGGCCGTACTTTTTTATCTGTGAATCTTGAAATAGAGTAAATTTCAGATAATAAAAAACCCTGCATAGGCAGGGTTCTTCACACAGATTCAAATTATTTTGTACCTGGGATTTTGAAACGGCTGTTAAAGCGTTCAACACGACCACC